>CALRNG020000114.1:0-9278 GCA_943369495.1 Rhizobium sp. Q54 | reverse complement strand
CGTGGCGGCGTCCATCGTCGCGGCCCTGGTGGCCACATCCGCCCCGGTGATCAACGCCGACAAGGGCAGTATAGTCGGCGACAGCCCGGCCGTACCCAGGCCCAGCAGCAGCACGGGGTTGCTGTTGCAGGAGACAAAGAACGATGCCGGCTGGTCCGGCGCATAGCTGCCGCCAACCGCGCTGATGGTCGATGACATGTCGTTCTGATACTGATCCAAGTACTGGCTATCGCTGTAGCTGGCGCTGGCGCTGCCCGTAACCTTGCCAATCTCCGTCTCGAACGAACCGGAGATCGCGGTCTGAAGGCGGGCATTATCGGCGGTCTTCACCACGCTTTTGGAGATGGTCGTCGCCTTCGCCATGTATCCGCCGAACACGCCGGAAACCAGGAAATAGGTCCCGTATTTCTGGAAAAAGGCGGCATAGGCCTGATAGTCGCTGCTGGACGTGATCGTGGCCGGCAGTGCTGTCAGATCGGCACTGAAGCCAGATGTCAGCGATGCCTGCGCAGCACTGCAATCACGCAGGATACTGTAACATTGCTGCGAGGCGAAGGTCAGGAAATACTCCTTCGTCACATCACTGAAAAAGCTGGCGCCATAGGTCAGCTTGCTGGAAAAACTGCCTGAATATTTCTGACCATGCAGGCCAGCAGAAACGGAGACCGAGAAGGAATATTTGAAATCGGACACGGTACGCATGAAATGTTCGGAGTGACTGTATGCGAACACTGCGCGCTCCAGAAAAACCACCCCATCGGGAATGGAACAGGTGACGCTATTGAACTGGCTCTGCGTGCCATTCGCATAGGTCAACTGAAAGATCGGCTGCGTCAGGAAGGATGACTGCAGCGGATCAAAGCCGTTTGTCAGATACGGCATGCAGTTCGGCGGGGGCAAAGGATTGGGCAAAGCAGTAGCGGCCGCAGGAGCGGCTGAGGTGACATCAGACATGGTTGTTCCTTTCCAACGGCAAAGACCAGAGGCGGCTTTGCTGCTTGAGTGCCGTGCGGATAAAGAAAAGCGGTTCACATCCACATTCTGTGGGTGTGCTGAACGACCGCCTTGTCCTGAGACGGAATGAAAGTAACATTAACCATGCGGCTGCGCAATCCGATTTACATCGAATGCATATGACTTTTATTTATCTATCGAGACAAAGGCCGGAATTTCGAACAGCACTCGACCGGACTCACCCCAGCTTCGCATAGGCATAATCATAGAGATGCCGGAACCCCAGCCTGGCATAGAGCGCCAGGGCCGGGGGATTGGCGGCCCCGACCTGGAGATAGGCGCCCACCGCCCCCTCTGCCGCCGCGCGGGTCAGCATGTCGGCCATCAGGCGGCGCGGCAGCCCCTGCCCCCGCCGGTCGGGACGGCAGGCGACCTTGTAAAATCCGACCCATCCGCGATCCAGCACCGACAGACAGGCCGCCACCGGCTCCCCGTCCTGCCACAGCATCGCGAAACGCGGGCGGGCGGCGATACCGTTCAGGATGGACAGCAGGGCCGGTATCTCCGCCTCTGGCACCGGCATCATGCGGCGATAGGCCTCCATCCAGGCCTGGTCCAAGCGATCCTGCACCCGCACCGCCGCATCCGGCGCGCCGACCGCGATGCCCTCCAGCGACCGGAAGAATACCCGGCTTTCGCTGGCAATATGATACCCAAGCGCTGCCAGCCGGCTCCCCAGATCCGGCGGTGACAGGGGTGTCAGGCGGAATTGCGGCGGCAGCCCTTGGCGGCGATATTCCGCCTCCACCATGTCGATGGTGGCCTCATCAATGGTGTCCAGCGGCACCATGGCATTGGCGGAATTGGCCCGCCCCGTGTGGCCGCCTGCGAAATACAGCGCCCAACCCTTATGGATGATGCGGCGCGGTGCCGGCCAGGCCGTCATCGACAGGTCTTCCAGCAGGGCGATATCGTCAATGCGATCAGGCGACAGCATAATTCAGGGGCCTCTAGCGGCAAAACAGGTTCACATTGCCAACCCGTCGAAAGCCTGACTTTCGGCGGGCTGGAGGCCGGCGACCGCCGGCCCGCCGCACATGCGGCGCAAGCCAAGCCGCCGGATGGCGGCGCCTGGCGCTTGAAGACAGATTAATCTGCCATGCTGAAAAACAGGGGCGCCATGCCAAGGTCGGGGGGCGGTCACCACCAATACCGCAATGCCGAAGCGTTGACGAGACGGGGGGTTCGGCGTAAGTCACTCGGGCGATTTCTTTGTCTCATAAGCCGCCGGTGGTCCCTTCACCGGGCGTCAGCTCCCTTGGCGGGGGGAGGGCGTGGGCAAACCCCGGCCAGCACCAAGGACGAAAGAGAAATGACCGACACGCCTGCGGCCAAGCGGCAACGGCCCTTGTCCCCTCACCTGCAGGTCTACCGGCTGCCCTTGCCGGCCCTGACCTCCATCGCCCACCGCATCACCGGCGTGGGGCTGACCGTTGGTACGCTGCTGCTGGTCTGGTGGCTTGCCGCCGCCGCCGCAGGCCCTGAGGCCTATGCGACGGCCAGCGGCTTCATCGCCTCGCCCATCGGCCTGGTGCTGATGTTCGGCTGGACGGCGGCGCTCTGGTACCACCTGCTGAACGGCCTGCGCCATCTGATCTGGGACGGGGCCAGGATGCTGACCCTGGGACAATCCTATTACAGCGCCAAGCTGGTCATCGGCGGCGCCGTCGTGGCGACCCTGGTGACCTGGGTCGCGGCTTTCGCGGTCTGATGGGGGACATGATGGCCAACGATACCAACAGCTTCCGCACGCCCATCGGCCGCGCCCGCGGCCTGGGTTCGGCCAAGACGGGCGCCCAGGCCTGGCTGGGCTACCGCATCGCGTCCGCCGCCCTGGCAGTACTGACGATCCTGTTCATCGTCCTGGTGATCAGCCTGATCGGCGCGCCGTATGAGCAGGTGGTCGCCACCTTCAAGCACCCGTTCCCGGTCATCCTGACCGTGCTGTTCCTGGGCTTCCTGTTTCATCATGCCGCATACGGTATGCAGGAGGTCTACGAGGACTATATCCATGGCAAGCTGGCGAAAGTCTTCGCCATCGGCGCCACCAAACTGGTGGCCCTGGCCCTGTTCCTCGCCGGCGCTTTTGCCGTCCTGAAGATCGCTTTCGGAGCCTGACATCATGGCGACCGCTTACAAGATCATCGACCACGAATATGACGTGGTTGTCGTCGGCGCCGGCGGCGCCGGCCTGCGCGCCACTTTCGGCATGGCCGAAAAGGGGCTGAAGACCGCCTGCATCACCAAGGTGTTCCCCACCCGCAGCCATACCGTGGCGGCACAGGGCGGCATCTCGGCGGCGCTCGGCAACATGGGCAATGACGACTGGCGCTTCCACATGTACGACACCGTCAAGGGGTCGGACTGGCTGGGCGACCAGGACGCCATCGAATATATGGTGCGCGAGGCCATCCCCGCCATCATCGAGCTGGAACATCAGGGCGTGCCGTTCTCGCGCACCGCTGAAGGCAAGATCTACCAGCGCGCGTTCGGCGGCATGACCACCGAATATGGCAAGGGTCAGGCCTATCGCACCTGTGCGGCGGCTGACCGTACCGGCCATGCCATGCTGCATACGCTGTATCAGCAGAGCCTGCGCCACCATGCCGAATTCTTCATTGAGTATTTCGCTCTCGACCTGCTGATGGACGAGGAAGGCGTGTGCCGGGGCGTGCTGGCCTGGAACCTGGACGATGGCACCATCCATCGCTTCCGGGGCCACCAGACGGTCCTGGCCACCGGCGGCTATGGCCGCGCCTATTTCTCCGCCACCTCGGCCCATACCTGCACGGGTGACGGCGGCGGCATGGTGCTGCGCGCCGGTCTGCCGTTGCAGGACATGGAGTTCGTGCAGTTCCACCCGACGGGCATCTACGGCTCCGGCTGTCTGATCACCGAGGGGGCGCGCGGCGAAGGCGGGTATCTGACCAACAGCGCGGGTGAGCGCTTCATGGAGCGTTACGCCCCGTCCGCCAAGGACCTGGCCTCGCGCGATGTGGTCAGCCGCTCGATGACCATCGAAATCCGTGAAGGGCGCGGTGTTGGTCCCAACAAGGACCATATCCACCTGCACCTGGAACATCTGGCCCCGGACGTCATCCATGCCCGCCTGCCCGGCATCGCGGAAAGTGCCCGCGTGTTCGCCGGCGTGGACGTGACGAAGGAGCCGATCCCGGTTCTGCCCACCGTCCATTACAACATGGGCGGCATCCCCACGAATTATCGTGGCGAGGTCATCCGCCCGACCGCCGACAATCCCGATCAGGTCGTGCCCGGCCTGATGGCGATTGGCGAGGCGGCCTGCGTGTCGGTGCATGGCGCCAACCGCCTGGGTTCCAACTCGCTGCTCGACCTCGTGGTGTTCGGCCGTTCCGCCGCCATCCGCGCAGCGGAGATCGTTGAGAAGGGCGCCCCGCACAAGACCATCTCCAACGACAGCACCGACAAGGCGCTGGCCCGTCTGGACAAGGCCCGCTTTGCCAAGGGCGGCACCCGCGTGGCCCATCTCCGCCTGGAAATGCAGAAGATCATGCAGAATAACTGCGCCGTGTTCCGCACCGGTGAGGTGCTGGACGAGGGCGTGGAGCTGATGAAGAATGTCTGGGCCAAGCGTCCGGATGTGGCTGTCAGCGACAGTTCCATGATCTGGAACAGCGATCTGGTGGAAGCGCTGGAACTGGACAATCTGATGTACCAGGCCGTCGCCACCATCAATTCCGGTGCCAACCGCAAGGAATCCCGCGGCGCCCATGCGCGTGAGGATTACAGCGAGCGTGACGACGAGAACTGGATGAAGCACACCACCGTCTGGGTGGATGAAACGGGCAAATCGACCATCGATTACCGCCCCGTCCATCTCTACACCCTGACGAACGAGGTGGAAGTGTTCCCGCCCAAGAAGCGCGTCTACTGATACCGCACTTCCATATCGCGTTTCCAAAAGGGGTCCGGTCAAACACCGGGCCCCTTTTTTTCTGCCTCAGCACTTCTTATGCCGTGAGAGTAATCATAGCCACTCGCGGATGCTGCAAGATTTAATTATTATGTTAATGACGCATTAATTGTGTGTTAACCATTTTTTAATGTTAAAAGACCGTTATTTATATAAATATTAACAAATAAATATATTGAATTACATTCCGCACTATATATTACTTGTATAGTGCATGGGTTGAATAACGCAGGGCGCAGGTCAGCCGCTATCCACGGAAACACGGATGTCACTGTTCTGCGCAGACGGTGCTTAAGCACTCACTCCCGTACACACCCCCGAAACGGGGGGCTCATTATCATGTTTTCTCAATGGCTTGCGGCTTCCGCCAGCATTGGCCTGCACTCATGCCATCCGGCGTGTCGCAAAGGCACGCCGGATGGACGTAAGTTGTAATAACCCTATGCCCAGAAAGGTGATCTCATGTCCAGCACTCCCAGCTTTGGCAAGTTACAGCAGGCCTTCAGCCTGTCCTTCTGGTCTAACAAGGCCGCCAGTCAGACCAACAGCACGCCCAGCCAATTGGCAACCTACCTGGAAAGCGCCGTCAACAGCGCGATCAGCCAATTCTCCGCAGAGGTTGGCACTTGGTCCATCGTCTGGGGGCCGGCCGTCTATGTGAATGGCTCGAACAGCAACAATCCAGCCAGCCTGAGCAGTACCGTGACCAACAACGGGATGGGATCAGGCATCGCCGACAACGCCATCCTTGTCGCCTATAATGGCGCGGACACCTATGTCGTGGCCATCGCTGCCACCAATCCCTATTCCGTTTACGACTGGGCTCAGGAAGATTTCCAGACTGACACGGCCCCCGCCTTCGTCCCGCTTGGGCCCGATCCCGACCCGAGCCTCAACGGCGCCCATGTTTCCGCCGGAACCGCGCTTGGCGTCAGTATTCTGACGCAGTTGATGCCGCAGACGGGTCAGGCCGGTGCGAACACCACCTTGCAGGACTTCCTGGGCACGGTGACCGGCACGTCCAGCAAGACCCTTATCTTCGCAGGCCACAGCCTGGGTGGCGCCCTGTCGCCCACAACGGCACTCAGCCTTTATCCGTCGGCAAAGGCACAGGCCGCCTGGGCTCAGGTACTGGTTTTGCCCACTGCCGGCGCCACGCCCGGCGACGACACTTTCGCCAATGGCTTCAACACCGTCTTCGGCCCCGTACAGGACAGTACAGCACCTGCTGGCACCCCCAACCAGTTCAATACCGATCTGTGGAACCAGTATGATGTTGTACCGCATGCCTGGGACATGCTTCAGGGAGATACGTTCCCCCAATATGTCGCCCCGGCGCCAAGCCTGACGATCAAGGAAGTTCCCTGCATCTTCGGTAAACTGGCTTTGGGTACGGCCTACACGGTGCCCTATCTGGTCAATGAAGCGAAGAACCAGGCGGCCAAGGCAAATGTGACCTACACCCCGTTGCGCAATCAATCCCTGCCCGGCACGGCGCCGAACGCCACCATTTTGGATATCGAGCAGTTCCTGACCATCCTGAGCAATCAGCATATCGATGCCTATTACAGCCTGATGGGCGTCTCGGCCATCTATGATCCCAGTCACGGCAATGCCTGGCTGAAGGCCCTGATCTACATGTTCGACCGGTTCATCAAACCTCTCCTCCCGCATATCGGCGACGACGCCGGTTCGACTGGTGCTTAACAACCTGGGGGGCGCCCGGAAGCATGAACAGCACCCGGGTCGCCCCTTTGCGTTGAAGTCGATCGGACCGATGGACGGGGTGCTGCTTCGCTTTTGTCGCACCCCGTCTATTCGACAAAATATGAAATCGGCCATGGATTTCTGGGGGCAAGCTCCATATTGTCTGTTGCGCTGCGGCGACGACCGGCGCCGGGCACCTTCATGCGCGCCACCCGCAACGACCGGGTGGGTATGGACAGTCCATCTGCTGAACAGGCGTTAGACCCATGGCCGAATTCACCCTGCCCGCCAATTCCAAGGTTCAACCTGGGAAGACCATCAAGTCGGCGGCGTCGGATGCCAAGCGCACCCGCACCTTCCGCATCTACCGTTACGATCCGGACTCGGGTGAGAACCCGCGTGAAGACAAGTACGAGATCGATCTGGACAAATGCGGCCCGATGGTTCTGGACGCGCTGATCCACATCAAGAACGATGTGGACAGCACGCTGACCTTCCGCCGCTCCTGCCGTGAGGGCATCTGCGGCTCCTGCGCGATGAATATCGACGGGCGCAACACGCTGGCCTGCCTGAAGCCGATCGGCGAGGTAAAGGGCGACGTCAAGATCTACCCGCTGCCGCATCAGCCGGTGGTGAAGGACCTTGTCCCCGACCTGAACCAGAATTACGCACAGCTGGCCTCCATCAAGCCCTGGCTGCAGACGCAGAGCACGGCCCCCTCGCGCGAACGGCTGCAAAGCCCGGAAGAGCGTGAGAAGCTGGATGGTCTCTATGAATGCATCCTGTGCTTCTGCTGCACGACGTCTTGCCCCAGCTACTGGTGGAATGGTGACCGGTATCTGGGCCCGGCAGTTCTATTGCAGGCCTATCGCTTCATCGCCGACAGCCGCGATGAAATGACGGGTGAGCGTCTGGACGCGCTGGAGGATCCGTTCCGCCTCTATCGCTGCCACACGATCATGAACTGCACCCAGACCTGCCCCAAGGGTCTGAACCCGGCCAAGGCCATCGCCGAAATCAAGAAGCTGATGGCCGCCCGCGCGGCGTGATCCGCACGCGACCGGTTTAGAAACAGGAACCCCGCTGTCCGAAAGGACGGCGGGGTTTTTGTTGTCGCTTACCCGTATGACGGCGATTGCCATAACTGAACACTCGCATTGAGAGTGTCGCAGACTTTCTTTACCATGTTGGTGTTGTCAACCTGACATGGATCGACCAGATGCGCTGCCTTTCCGCCTTCGTCGCCGCCCTGCTGCTTGGCGCCTCCCCCGCATTTGGCGACGCCCCCGTCCCGCCACCGGTGGAGGCTTTCGCCCGTTTGCCGGCCATGGCCCAGCCGCAATTGTCGCCTGACGGGCGGCATCTGGCTTATCTGGCGGCCCGGGGCGGCACACGCATGATCGTCGTGAAGCCGCTGGATGGCGATGGCAAGGAACGTGTGATCGCCCCGGACAAGGGCGAACTGGTGGGGTTCAGTTTCCCCAAGAATGACCGACTTGTCATGACGGTACGGACCGCGACCGATCAGGCATCCAATGCCACCCGCATGGGCGCCGGCGTCTGGGTCAGTCAGCAGGCGGCGGAGGTACAGCGTCTGGTTTCCGTGGACCTGCAAGGTGGCAATACCCGCATGCTGTCGCCCATCGGCAATCTGTCGGATTTCTCGCGCGCCGGCTATCCGGGCGGCATCCTGCATCCGCTGCCCGACAGCCCGGACGAGGTGGTGATGATGGTGCAGGAGGATGCCGCCTCCTACCCCTCCGTGGCCCGCGTCAACCTGCGTACCGGCGACCGTGTCACGCTGCAAAAGCCGTTGCCACAGGTCATCTACTGGACGGTGGGACCGGACGGGACCCCCGTGGCGGGTGTGCGGGTCCGGGACGAGAAGGACATCCTGCTGGTACGTGATGACAATGGCTGGACCGAAACCGTTAGCGCGCGCTTCGCGGCCAAGGAGGCCCTGTCACCCCTGCCGCGCACCGACCAGTCCGATCGCGTGCTGGTGCTAGCCAAGCACCAGACCGACACAATCGGGCTTTATCATTTCGACACAAAGGAAAAGCGTCTTCTGGACCGGATCGGGGATTGGTCGACGGACGTGACGGGTGTGATGGGTCTTCACGGCTCCGTCGTCGGGGTGCGGTTGGCAGGGGACATGCCTGGACAGGCGCTGTTCGACCCCACCTTGCAATCCATCACGGCCAGTGTGGACAAGGCGGTACCGCAGACCCGTGAGCAGTTGCTGGACATGTCACAGGACGGCGGGATGATGCTGTTCGCTTCCATGGCACCGGCGCGGCCCACCAGCTACATCCTCTTCAACACGCGGGAGAAGCAACTATATCCTCTGGGAAGTGCCTATCCAGAGTTGCCAGTCGATAACCTGCCAAAGCGTTCTGCCGTCTCCTTCCCGGCCCGCGATGGCCGCGCCATTCCGGCCATCATCACCCTGCCGATGGGCGTTCCGCCCAGCCGTCTGCCCTTTGTGGTGCTGCCGCATGGTGGCCCGCACGCGCATGACGATCTGGCCTTCAACTGGGTTGCGCAGTTTCTGGCCAGCCGGGGTTATGGCGTGATCCAGCCGAATTTCCGGGGTTCGACAGGC
>CALRNG020000113.1:0-9292 GCA_943369495.1 Rhizobium sp. Q54 | reverse complement strand
GAGGATTGCATGCAGGCATGGTTCTGCAATTACATACAAGTGTCAATGGGCGGATTAGCGAAACGTAAGTCGCGGAACTACGGCGCACGTCAGATCGCCGCTGCATCCTGTTCTACGATGACCTGCCCTTCAGCCATGATGGTGGTGACTACAAGTCACTGAAGGCCATGCTGGAAGGCGGGATCGAGGGGCGGCCCGACAATGTTGTGCTCTACGCCACCTACAAACTCCTCGACCTGATGCCGCAGAATGGTCGGTCACGCGCGGGAACCGGTCAGGCCGTTTGGCTTGGCAGTTGATTCAAGAACTGGCCAGTGCAGTTAGAAAACGGATATATTCTAAGTAGCTTTACCTACCTAACGGATTCAAAAGTAGATAAATTTATATGGTGTTTACAAATCATGTTGCACTCTGTATGGTTTTTGTCGGGCATATTTTACTATTTTAGTTTGGAGAATAAAAGTGCACCGCTCTGAATTGCTGCTTGCTGTCCGTCAACACGTTGAAGTGGCCGCTTCACGACTCGACAAGGCTCGATTTAGTCAGGAAGGCGCATATGCAATTGCCTTTATTGGTAGATTGGACGGGGTTATTAATCTTGGTGGTGAGAATGGCCTGATTGATATAAAGTCCACGATTGTAAATGATCGTGGCCCCGGTGCCGCCGAAAAGAAGTACGGAGCAGACTTTGCTCTTGTATTCGAAGGGTGGTTTAAAAATGAAACGATCCGAAAGGCTGTACTGTCGCAGGCAAAGAATAATAAGATAGAGGATATTGGAAATCAGGAGACCATCAGATTGATGGGTCAGTGTAGTTTAATGGCAAAACGTACCGATAGTTATGTTGTTATGGAGTCTCCAGAATCAAAATATGGAATACCGACAGTAAGAATCGGCAATCCAGAAAACTCAAGGTGGAGTGATTATTCGATACCATTTCATGAATATATTGTTGACAAACTAATTGCATGCAAACACGGGGATAGACGGGAGAAATTTATTGATGCAGTATCTGATAGCGGCCTAAGTAAATTAGGCGTAGTAACAAGAGGTCTCGTATACGAACCAGATCCACCTAGTTATTCTAATGGGATGTAAATATTTAGTGTCGATTGAGGTTTATTAAATTATCTGATCAATCTGCTGCGGTAGATTGGGGTGCTGTTGCCTCCAATCTACCGCTCTCTGTATTAGTTTACCCCAACCGCGCCAGCGCATCCGCCAGCTTGGCCCGCACGGCGTCGGCTTCCGCCCTTCGGTCGCGTTGTTCCTCGATCACCTCTTCCGGGGCCTTGTCGACGAAGTTCTTGTTGGAGAGCTTGGCGTCGATCTTGGCGATATCCCCTTCCAGCTTGCCGATTTCCTTGGCAAGGCGCGCCTTTTCCTTCTCCACATCGATGAAGTCGGCCAGCGGCAGGATCAGGGTGGCTTCGTCCAGAACGGCCTGGGCCGAACCCTTCGGCGCTTCATCCGACGTCGCGTCCACGCCCGACAGGCGGGCCAGGCGCAGGATCAGGTCGCGGTGGGTGGCCAGACGCTGGCGCGTGATCTCGGACGCGCCTTTCAGCAGCAGCGGCAACTGCGCCGAGGGCGGCACGTTCATTTCCGAGCGCACGGTACGGATATTGGAGATCAGGCGCACGACCCATTCCATCTCGTCACCCGCCGCTGCATCAACCAATGCTGCCTGGGGCAGGGGCCAGGGGGCGGAGATCAGGGTCTGGCCGCTGCCGCCCAGCTTCTCGTTCAGCTCTTCGGTGATGAAGGGCATGACGGGGTGCAGCAGGTGCAGGATACGGTCCAGCACCCAGGCTGTGGTGGCGCGGGTTTCGGCCTTGGCGGCTTCATCCTCGCCATTCAGGATGGGCTTGGTGAATTCCAGGTACCAGTCGCAGAAGCTGTTCCAGGCAAACTGATAGATGCCGTTCGCCGCCTCATTGAACTTATAGGCGTCCAGGGCGTCGGTAACGCGGCCCGCCGCCTGCTGCACCGCGCCCACGATCCACTTGTTGACCGTCAGCTTCACACCCGCCGGGTCAAAGCCCGGCACCTGTGCGACCTGGTTCATCTCCGCATAGCGCGCCGCGTTCCACAGCTTGGTGGCGAAGTTGCGATAGCCTTCGACGCGGTTGACCGCCAGCTTGATGTCGCGGCCTTGAGCCGCCATGGCCGTCAGGGTGAAGCGCAGGGCGTCGCAACCATACTGGTCGATCACTTCCAGCGGGTCGATGACATTGCCCTTCGACTTGGACATTTTCTGGCCCTTCTCATCGCGGACCAGGGCGTGGATATAGACCGTCTTGAACGGCACATCCCCCATGAAATGGATGCCCATCATCATCATGCGGGCGACCCAGAAGAAGATGATGTCGAAGCCGGTGACCAGCACGTCACCCGGATAATAGCGATCCAGCTCCGGCACCTTTTCCGGCCAGCCCAGCGTGCTGAACGGCCACAGGGCCGACGAGAACCAGGTATCCAGCACGTCACTGTCACGCGTCAGGGCAATGCCGGCGCCCGCCAGGGCCTGTGCTTCTTCCGCCGTCTCCGCCACGAAGACATTGCCGTCCGCGTCATACCAGGCGGGGATCTGGTGGCCCCACCAGAGCTGGCGCGAGATGCACCAGGGCTGGATGTTGCGCATCCATTCGAAATAGGTGTTTTCCCAGTTCTTAGGCACAAACACGGTCTTGCCGGTTTCCACGGCTTCGATGGCCGGCTTGGCCAGCGTAGCGGCGTCGCAATACCATTGATCGGTCAACCAGGGCTCGATCACCACGCCGGACCGGTCGCCATGCGGCTGGGTCATCTTGTGCGGCACGATCTGTTCCAGCAGCTCCAGCGCCTCCAGATCGGCGACCACCTTCTTTCGCGCCTCATACCGGTCCAGACCGCGATAGGCGTCGGGCACCGGTTCGCTGAACGCTTCCAGACGGCCATTCGCGTCGGGCTTATAGCCTTCAAACGCCTGCACGATGCGGGCATCGCGGTCCAGCAGGTTGATCAGCGGTAGCTGGTGGCGCTTGCCGACCTCAAAATCGTTGAAATCGTGGGCGGGCGTGATCTTCACGGCACCCGATCCCGTCTCCGGATCGGCATAGTCGTCGGCCACGATGGGGATCAGGCGGCCGACCAGCGGCAGGCGCACAAACTTGCCGATCAGGTCCTTATAGCGCTCATCGTCCGGGTGAACGGCGACGGCGGTGTCGGCCAGCATCGTCTCCGGCCGGGTCGTGGCGACGACAATGTAACGGCCTTCCTGCCCGTCGATGGGATAGCGGAAGTGCCAGAGATTGCCGTTCACCTCCTTCTGCTCGACCTCCAGGTCGGAGATGGCGGTGTGCAGCTTGGGGTCCCAGTTGACCAGGCGCTTGTCGCGATAGATCAGGCCCTGGCGGTACAGTTCCACGAACACCTTGCGGACGGCCTTGTTCAGGCCCTCATCCATGGTGAAGCGCTCCCGCGCCCAGTCGGTGGAGGCGCCCAGGCGGCGCAACTGCGTGGTGATGGTGCCGCCGGATTCCGCCTTCCATTCCCAGACCTTTTCCAGGAACTTCTCGCGGCCCAAATCCTGGCGGCTGACCCCGTCCTTGGCCAGATTGCGCTCCACCACCATCTGGGTGGCGATGCCGGCATGGTCGGTACCGGGCTGCCACAGGGCATCCTTGCCGCGCATGCGCTGATACCGGATCAGGATATCCTGCAAGGTGAAGGTCAGCGCGTGGCCCATATGCAGGCTGCCCGTTACGTTGGGCGGCGGCATCATGATGGTATAGGGCGTCTGGTTCGAATCGACGTGTGCGGCGAACGCGCCCGTGTCTTCCCAGCGCTGGTAATGGCTGGCTTCAACATGGGCGGGGGAGAACGTCTTTTCCAACATGATGGCCGGGCCTTCCGGGGTAAGGGGATATGGGTTGATAAAGGAAAAGGGGCGGCACCAGCAAGGCGCCGCCCCTTTTGTTCACGTCAAAGCAGGCAAGCGCGTCAGTCGAGGCCGCGCCGTACGACCCGTTCGATCTCGCGCTTGACCATCCGCTCCACCATGGTGGGCAGATTATCGTCCAGCCATTCACGGATCATCGGTCTGACAATCTCGTAAACAATCTGTTCCAGCGTCACATCACCACGACCGACAGGACCATCGCCCGTCAGGCTGGGCCCGCCGCGGCGGAACCCGGCAAGACCGGATGCGAAGGCGCGGCTGGCGGCATCGGCGGCATAGTCGGAGATCAAACCACCATCGTCGGACGGCGGTGCGCGGCGCGGCGGGGGCGGCGGACTGTAATAGTCCGGCTCCTCCTGAACCATCTGGGTCAGTTCCAGCGGCTCTTCCTCCGGCGGCCCGAAATCGGGTTCCGGCTCCGGCTCCATCATCATCGCCATGGGGGGCGGTGGCGGGGGGGGAGGCGGTGGCGGCGGGGGAGGAGGTGGGGGAGGCGGCGGCGGGGGAGGAGCCGGCGGCGGCGGGGGCGGGGGAGGCGGCGGTGCGTCATCCCCTGGCGTATCGCCATCTTCGGAAATGATCCTGCGAATGGAAGCGAGGATCTCTTCCATCGATGGTTCTTGTGAGGACCCTTTGTCGGCCATTTCGCGCGTAACCTGACCTTCCACGAATTCGACGGAAAGCCTAGGGCAGAACGCGAGAAATTTCCACGAACTTGTTAACAGGATTGAATAATCGGCCCTGAAGCAGGCCCAAAAGCAAAGGGGAGGCCGTTTGGCCTCCCCCGCTGATGCTGATTTGCGTCAAATGCCGCCGAATCAATCGGCCGACAGACCCCAGATCTTGCCGGATGCGCTGTTGTAATGCGCCTCCACATCATAGGCCTGGACCGGCAGGCCCAGGCTGCCGACCGACAGCTGGCCTGTGGCGGCCATGACCTGGAAGCTGGCCACAACCTCGTCACGCTGGGCGCGAACCAGTTCGACCTGGGCGTTCAGCAGTTCCTGTTCGGCATCCAACGTATCCAGAACGGTACGCGACCCGACGGTGGCTTCCTGACGCACGCCTTCCAGGGCGATATTGGCGGCGCGCACCTGCTCATTGCGGGACTTGATGGACGCACGGGCCGTGCTCAGCGCCTCCCAGGCCCGAATGCCGGTTTCGCGGGCACCGCGAACCGCCTCGTCAATCTGGATACGGCGCTGCGAGGCGGTCTGCTTGGCCTCGCGGACGCGGGCGGTGGTGCCACCGGCTTCATAAATCGGAACCGTCACGCGGGCGATGATCGCACCATTATCCACGTCGCCCAGGGAACCTGGACGGTCCCAGGTGCGGCTGTAGGACCCGACCAGCGACACCGTCGGCAGCAGCTCACCCGCCACCTGATTGATGGCGGCGTCGGCGGCGCGCTCAGAGAATTTGGCGGCCTGCACCTGCGGATTATTCTGTTCGGCCAGCGCAATGGTGGCATCGAGCGAGGCCGGCAGACCGGTCAGCGGGGCGGCCTGGGTCAGGCCCTGCGGCGGCGCACCGACCAGACGGGCGAAGGTGGCGCGGCTGGCATTCAGTGCACCTTCCGCCGCAATACGGTTGGACATCGACAGGGCCAGACGCGACTCGGACTGGCTGACGTCAGTACGGGTGATCTCACCCACGCGGAACCGATCATTGGCGGCTTCCAGCTGACGCTTCAGCACCTGCTCGTTGTTGATGGTCAGCTGGAGAACCGCTTCATCGCGGACCACGTCGGAATAGGCCTGGGCGGCGGCCAGCAGAACCGACTGTTCGGTGGATTGCAGACTGGCCCGCTGCGCCTGGATCAACGCTTCGGCGCGGCTCATCGTGGCGACGGTGCGACCACCGCGGAACAGCGGCTGCACAATTTCCGCGCTCGCGGACTTTTCGGTCCAGTAGGTCTCAACCGGGCCGTTCTTCTGCAGGTTGCGGCTGGCGCTGCCGGTGGCGCTGATGGTCGGCAGGAAGCCGGCCTTGGCTTGGGGCAGCAGTTCGTCAGTGGCGCGCAGCTCCGCCCGGGCAGCGTCCAGGGTCGGGTTGGACTGATAGGCCTGGACCAGGGCGTCCTGCAGGGACTGCGCATGGGCGGGGGAAAGGCCAAGTCCGAATGCCAGGGCCACGGCCGGCAGAGCGGCGCGCGCCACGCGGCGCAGGATCAGGCTGGTCGGGGACGGCTTCAGACGGCTGGAGTCCATGGTCAATACACCTTCATGGTCGGATCGATACGCCGGGCCCAAGCGTCGATTCCGCCCGCAAGATTGATAGCCCGGTCGAAACCCTGGGTGCGCAGCCATTGCGTGGCGTGCGCGCTTCGCATGCCGTGGTGGCAAAGGACCGCGATATCACGGTCCTTCGGCAATGCCGCCACGGCTGACGGCAATTGCCCGAGCGGAATGTGGATGCTTTGTGCGATCTGGCAAAGTTCCACTTCCCAGGGTTCGCGTACATCCAGCACGACAACCCCGTCATCCACCCGGAGCCTGTCCGCCAAATCCTCCACCGTCAGCTCATTGTCTGTGATGGGGCGCACAGGGGTTCTCCGGATACTGGATCAGAACTGGAAATCGGCCTTGGCTTCGAAGCCCGGCAGCAGCGCTGCCGATGCATCGAACAGGATGCGGCTGGACACTTGTCCACCATTCTTCTGATAGAGACGCGCCACGCCCTGGCCGCTTTCCGGCAGCACGACGGCCAGCAGACGCCCGCCCTCCGCCAGCTGGTCCAGCAGTGAGGCCGGCACGGCAGCGACCGCACCCTCCAGGATGATGACATTATAGGGGGCCTGCTTTGCCCAGCCGGCATTCAGCGGGCCGTGCATGACGGCGGCATTGTCGACGCCCTGGGTCTGCATGGCGCTGTTGGCGAAGGCGGCCAGCTCGCTGTCCGATTCCAGCGCCACAACGGTCGCGGCGAGATGGCCCAGAACGGCGGCGGAATAGCCGGTGCCGGTGCCTACATCCAGGACCAGGTCGGTCGCTTCGATCTTGGCATCGTTCAGCAGGCGGGCCAGGACCATCGGTTCCAGCAGATAGCGGCCCTTGGACACCGGTATGCTCTTATCGACATACGCGACGCCGCGCAGGCTGTCGGGCACGAACTGGTCGCGCGGAACGGCCAGGAAAGCATCGACCACCCGCTGATCGGTCACCTTGTTGGGCCGGATCTGGCCTTCGACCATGTTCAGACGGGCGGCGCTATATTCGGTGGTGGCCATCATGGACGTGTCTGTCGCGCTGGGGAAAGGAAGGGCGGGCGGGTCCAACCGCCGGAAAGCGGGAACCCACGCTGCTATATATCCGTCCCGCCCACGGAACACAATGTTGCGCCTGCACCACGGACCGCTGTGACAGAATTCTTGTTGCAAGCCCTTGACCTTGGTGGCGGCACCCGTCTATATACCGGCCCCACCCCGGACGGCTATGCCGGTCGGCGGCACCGATGGCGCGGTGGCAGAATGGTGATGCAACGGACTGCAAATCCGTGAATCCGGGTTCGATTCCCGGCCGTGCCTCCAGATTTGAAAAGGCCCGTCCTCGTGACGGGCCTTTTTGCTTGCGACAGCGTCTATTGACGCAAAACCGGACCTTATAAGGTTCAATCTTTTGTTCCCTGTGTGTCCATTCTCAACTACAGTGCCGCTATGAAGAAGCTGGCGGCCATCTTCTATCGACAGGAAAATGGAGCACAGCCGGTTCGGGACTGGCTGCTGTCCCTCACGGATGACGACCGGCGCATCATTGGTCGCGACATCGCGACGGTAGAGTTCGGCTGGCCGGTGGGAATGCCTGTTTGCCGGTCCTTGGGACATGGTCTGTGGGAGGTACGCTCCACGATCCGCAATGGGCGTCTTGAGGTACGGCTCTACTTCGTTGTGCATCAGGGGCAGGCGGTGCTTCTGCACGGGCACACCGGAAAGGACACACAGAAACGCGGTATCACACAGGCCCGTGAGCGATTGACAGACCTGTTGGCACGGATGGAGCGAAGATCATGACCCAGCCCCTACATGATCCATTGGGCGACAGTTTCGAATCCTTTCTGGACGAGCAAGGAATCAAGGACGAGATTTATGGCGCTGCTGTGAAGCGGGTCATCGCCTACCAACTTGAAGCAGCGCGTCAGAGTGCAGACCTATCAAAGACATCAATGGCACTGGCCATGGACACAAGCCGAAGCCAAGTTGGCCGTATTCTTGACCCTGAGAACGTCGCCGTATCGTTGGAATTGCTTGACCGGGCAGCGAAGGCCCTTGGCAAGCGGTTGAAGGTCGAGTTGATCGACCTTTGATCACCCCAACCCAGCCCGCAGCACCGCCCGCAAATCCTCCGGCGTATCCACCGCATCCCGCAGCAAGGGCAGACGTAGCAGGGCCAGCAGGGACAGGCTGTCGGTGATCTCCCCCGACAGGGCCATCTCCAGTGCTCCGCGCAGCGGCAGGCGGCGCAGGCGAAGCTGTTCGGTATCGTCGGGTTCTGCCTCGCCCTCCGTCAGGTCCCAGGCAACGTAAAGCGTGCCTTCCTCATCCGATACGCTGTTGGACAGGGCGACGCGGGGGATGATGGGGATCATGCGGGCGGCGGTCAGGCCCGTTTCCTCCCGCAACTCGCGCAGGGCGCCCAGGGCCGGGTCCTCACCCGCCGGCACACCGCCTTCAGGAATTTCCCAGCTGTAGCGGTCCAACGGGTAGCGGTACTGGCCTACCAGCCAGATGGTGCCGTCCGCCGCCAACGGAACCACCCCGACAGCATGATTGCGGAAATGCACCAGCCCATAGATGCCGGGATCGCCGCTGGGTTTGAGCACGTCATGGTGATCCACACGGATCCAGGGATTCTCATAAACCGTACGGCGGGTCAGCGTGCGCCAGGGATTGGCGTCCGGGTCATGGTCGCGCATGCGTGTCCCCCTTGTCAGACATGGGTTCAGGCTACTGGAATCACAGGGATTTTCTACCCCGATCAAGAAAATGCGCGAAATCGTGAAACAGGGGTTTACAAACCCGGATCGGGTTGGCTATAAGCCCGGCCACCGCACGATGCGGCGCCGACGACGCGCCGTGACGTGAGTACTGATCCCAGGTAGCTCAGTGGTAGAGCAGGCGGCTGTTAACCGCCCGGTCGGGGGTTCGAATCCCTCCCTGGGAGCCAATCGGCAGGGCCGGATGCCCAAAAGCGTCCGGCCCTGTTCATTCAGGGGTGTGATTGGCACGCGTACCAGAGTAGTTTCAGTGTTGGAAATGGCCTGATCCCAGGTAGCTCAGTGGTAGAGCAGGCGGCTGTTAACCGCCCGGTCGGGGGTTCGAATCCCTCCCTGGGAGCCATTTCAACCTGGCCC
>CALRNG020000112.1:0-9318 GCA_943369495.1 Rhizobium sp. Q54 | reverse complement strand
TATCTGGGCGATCGGCGATTGCGCGGCACGGGTCAATCCGTTCGCTGACGGACAGCGGGTACGTGTCGAGTCTGTCCAGAATGCCATGGAGCATGCCGCGCTGGTGGCTAGCGCTTTGGCTGATCAACCCCCTCCGCCTCCGGCCGTTCCAACCTTCTGGTCAAACCAGTATGATCTCAAGATACAGACCGCAGGCCTGTCGCTCGGCCATGACGAAGTAGAGGTTGCGTGCCCTTCGGAAGGCACCGGCACTGTGTTCATTTATCGACGGCGGAGGCAGGTCATAGCTGCCGACTGCGTAAACGCGCCGCGTGAGTTTATGACTATGAAGCGATTGATCGCCATGAACGTATAGTAATGTCAGCCAGTTGGTCGCCGAGCGGCTAGACCCAGCAACAAATGCCGCACGGGTTGAATATTGACCCGACGAACCATTGCCGTCACAAGAGGCACATGGAAACGCGCGCCCCCAGGACCGGACTGTTCAGCATGCGGCATCTGGCCGGCATGGTGCTACTTTGTGCCCTGTTGCTGCGGGGTATGATCCCTGGCGGCTACATGCCGAACTTTGATGCGGTTGAGGGGCAGGGCTTCCTGGTCATCTGTTCCAGCATCGGCGAGCAAATCGTTCCTCTTAACGGTGAACAGCCGATGCCGGCTGACACCCATCAGGACGGTCTTTGCGCCTTCGCCATGCTCGGCACATGGTCGCCGCTGCTGCTGTTTGTGTTGCTGCTCGTCACCTTGCCGCCACGACAATTGCAGCGTGGGGTCCTCCGTTCATTGATCGGCAGCCCGCAATGGCTTTGCCGCCCGCCAGCGGCGCGTGGCCCGCCTGTGCTGGCCTGACTGCCCTTAGCCCGGGGTCCTTGCCCCGTTGATCCGTGCCGTTACGGCATGCTGCCGCCGGTTTCCCGTTGAAAGGGAAACCGGGGCATCGAGAATTTATGGTTTCATCATGACTATCCATTTCCGCCGCCGCCTCCTGGCCGGTGCCGCTTCGCTTTGCCTTTCTTTGCCCGCATGGGCTGAACCCGCCAAGGACCTGACGGACGAGGTCATCGTCACCGGCACTAAGATCAGTGGTGATTTCGGGGAGAAGTCCGGGATCCCGCTGGCCAAGGTTCCGCAGTCGGTACAAGTCCTGACGGCCGAGGAGTTAACCGAAGCCGGTGTCCGCAGCGTCGGTGAGGCCTTGCGCGCCGTACCATCCGCCACCGTCGGCAATAGCCGCGTTGCCCGCTATCAGAGCTTCAGCCTGCGTGTGCGCGGCTTTGCCGCCGACCAGATGCGCAACGGAATCCGCCAGCGCTATTACGAGGATGTGGACCCGTCGGCCCTGTCAAATGTGGAGCGGATTGAAGTGCTGAAAGGCCCGTCCGCCGTGCTGTATGGTCATTCCGCTGTCGGTGGCATCATCAGCATGGTGACCAAGCGGCCGCAGGAAGAGCTGGGTGGTAGCGTGTCCGTCCTGCTGGGCACGGATGATCAGAAGTTGGCCAGTTTTGACATTACCGGTGCGCTGACCGACACAATGTCCGCCCGCCTGACGGGGGAGATTGAACGATCCGGAACCTTCGTGGATTTCCAGGATATGGACCGCGAGAATGTCGGGCTGTCGCTGGCCTGGAAACCGGCGGAGCGAGTGTCGGCCCATCTGGTGGCTGAATATATCGAGCGTCGGACCCTGAACAATCCCGGTCTGCCGGTGATCGGCACCGTGCAGTCCAACGGCGTGCAGCCGCTGCGCCGTGGCCTGTTCCTGGGGGAGCCGGATGTGGGTTACCTGGATTCCGATGCCCCGCTGCTTCAGGCCTGGGCCGAGGTGGACCTTGGCGGCGGCTGGACCGTGACGCCGCGCCTGCAATATCAGGAATTCAACACCGACTTCCTGCAAACCCGCGTCCGCCCGATGCTGGCTGACAATGTCACACTGACCCGCAATGGTCGCACAGGGCGTGAGGATGACGAATATTACATCGCCCAACTGGACCTGTCCGGCACGGTCACGACCGGTACGGTGACCCATAAGATTCTTGGCGGTTATGAGTTCGGGGCCGAGCGCAGCACATTCCAGCAGTTCAACCTGACCAATGTCGGGAACATCAATGTCCTGCGCCCCGACTATACCTATGACAGCGTCCAGCCGACCCGGACCTTTGCCTTTGACAGTGTTGGCGATGCCGATACGCACGCGATCTATCTGCAAGACCTGATCGGTGTCACCGACCGGTTCGATCTTGTCCTTGGCGCGCGGCAGAGCTGGATCGACTATACGTCTGTTTTTAATGGGGCCATCGACAAGTCCAGCATTGATGGCTTCACCTGGCAGGTGGGGGCGACCTACCGGCTGACGGATGCTTGGTCCGTCTATGGTGGCTACAATACTGGCTTCGATCTTGAAAATGTGCTGGGCAGCCGGTCGGCGGACGGCACGCCGTTCGATCCGGAAGAATCGAACCAGAAGGAGTTGGGCCTCCGCTATGCCGGCGACGGCATACGGTTCAGCGCTGCCCTGTTCGATATCCGCCGCACCAATTACCTGACCACCGATCCCGACAATCCCGACTTCCAGATCAGCAATGGCGAGGCACGGGTGCGCGGGCTGGAGCTGGAGGGCGAGGTGTCGCTGGTCGATGGCTGGACCGTGCAGGCCGGTGCGGCCTTCATGGACCCGGAGGTTACCCGCAGTAATGACGGTGACGAGGGTCGTCTGGCCGATACGCCGCGTTTCCAGGCCACGCTCAACAGTCGCATCGCCCTGCCGGTGGATGGCTTGGAGCTGCGCCTGGGCGGCACGCATGTCGGCAGCCGGTCGCTGGTCAATGCCGGGCCGAAGCGTCTGGACGCCTATACGCTGGTTGATGCCGGCCTGGGCTACAGCATCGGGGCCTGGGACTTTGACCTGACTGCCAGCAACCTGCTCGACAAGCGCTACTTCACGGGGACTGGCACGGCACTGGCCGTCTATCCGGGTGATCCGCGTCAGGTGGCGCTGCGCGGCACGGTGCGGTTCTAAGGGCGGGTTCCGGCAAGCCGGGAACCGCTCCGGCGGCGACTGCCGCCGCGCGGCACGTGCCGCGTAAGCCCAAGCCGCGGATGCGGCGCCGGCGATTGAGGAAAATGTAACATCAGAGCCTGCTTCCAAGCATCGCAAGCAGGCTTGGCGGGGGAGGGGACCATGAGCAGTTCCGATATGGATATCGTGGCTGACGCCACCGAACAGGGGCAGCGGCGGGCGGCCCTTTACCGGTCCGTCTGGCGCTGGCATTTCTATGCCGGGCTGTTCGTGGCCCCCATCCTGCTGATGCTGGCCGTGACGGGTGCGCTCTATCTCTTTGACCGGGAGATTGAGGGCATTGTCTATGCCGACCTGATGGATGTGACGCCACAGGCAGCGACGCAGCCAGTATCAGCGCAGGAAGCGGTGGTGCTGGCCGCCGCCCTCGGCGGTCGTATTACCCGCTATATCCCCGGTCGCGACCCAGCCAAGTCGCATGAATGGACGGTGAAGATGCCGGACGGGCCGGCCCGCACCTTCTTCGTCGATCCCTATGATCTGACCATCAAAGGCAGCATCCGGGCGGATCGCCGACTGATGGCCATCGTCGGCGACCTGCATGGGGAACTGATGGTCGGCAAGGTCGGTGACTGGCTGGTGGAACTGGCCGCCTGCTGGACCTTTGTCCTTTTGGTCACGGGCCTGTTTCTGTGGTGGCCGCGCCGGGCGACTCTACGTGGCACGCTGGTGCCGCGTCTGGCCGCAAAGGGGCGGTTGTGGTGGCGTGACCTGCATGCGGTACCGGCCTTTTTGAATGTATTCCTGGTGGCATTCCTGATCCTGTCGGGCCTGCCCTGGGCCGGGGTCTGGGGCGGGCAGCTGGCCAGCCTGGGCACCCTGTCGGCGGCCACGGCCCCCACCCCCAATTTCGGGGCGGAACCGCCGCGCAAAGGGGCGGTTGATCCGCATGCCGAGCATGCCGGTACACCACATGACCCTAACAATCGCGATATTCCCTGGGCCGTGCGCCATGCCGCGCCGCCGGCGGGCAGCGGTGCCGGGCCGGTGGGGATTGATCAGGTGATGGCGATCCTCGCTGACCGAGGGGTGACGGGTCCGAAGCTGCGCCTGTTCTACCCGCAGGGGCCGGAGGGGCTTTACATGGCCTCCATGATCCCCGACCGGGCGCAGGAACAGCGCACCGTCTATATCGACCCGGCCAACGGTCAGGTGCTGGATGATATCGGCTGGGACCGGTACAGCCCGCTGGGTAAGGTGGTGGAATGGAACACCATGACCCATATGGGCCGGCAGTTCGGGCTGTTGAACCAGCTCATTGGCCTGGCGTCCTGCCTGTTCATCGTGATGACCGTCGTCACGGGCGTGGTGATGTGGTGGAAGCGCCGTCCTGCGGGTGGTGGTGTGGCAGCCCCGAAACATCTGGCGGGCCGGCGCATTCCCTGGGGCTTCTGGCCGGCCATTGTCGGTCTGTCCATCCTGTTCCCCATGGTGGGGGGCAGTTTGATTGCCGTCCTGGCCGTGGATAAGGGCTGGCGAAAGCTGCGCGCGGCTTGATGTGCCGCAAGGCGGTCTGGACAGTCTGGACGGTATGAGGGGGCATGATCGGTACGCATCGGCAGGCAGGGGCAGGGGATACAAGGGTAGCCATGATCTGGCTGCTGTTGCTGGCGCTTGCCCTGCGTTCCCTGCTGGCGCCTGGCATCATGCCGGCCTTCACGGGTGATACCGGCCCCCTGATCACCATCTGCACCCCGAACGGGGAGCGCACGATCCCAGCCAGTGGCGACGATGGCAGCCGGGCCAAGCACGCCGATGCGACTTGTCTGTTTGCCGCCGATGGGTTCACGACTTTGGGTGCTGTCACCGGTCCCACCCTATGGGTGCCTGTAGACTGGTTACCGTTCACGCCCTGGCTGACCAGCCCGTCTGACCCTGTCGGCTTCGGTCCGGATCGGGTTCATGCGCGTGGTCCGCCAACCCCACCGTTCCCCGTATTTCATCCAGCTTCAATCGCCTGATCCCACGGGAGCGGGCGGTGAACCGCCTCATCCTTTGACAGTGGGATCCATCATGACCCCTGGAATGTCTCTGCCCTTCGCCGCCGTCGATGATCAGGTGGCGGTCGAGCCCCCCTTGTTTGATGCTGTGATCACGCCACCCGCCTCGCTCGGCGACAGGGGCTTTTCCACCTTTATGGCCATTACGCTGGCCGTTGTCTGCCTGGTCGATCTGGCTTTGATGGCCGCCGGCCTCTGGTGGGCGATCCTGTTTTTGACTGGGAACCTGGTTTTCCTGATGGCGGCCTTCATCGCTGTCCGCCGCGCACGCGAGCGGTCGGAGCGGGTGGTGGTCGAAGGTGGACAATTACGCCTTGAACGCCATTGGAAGGGCGGGC
Organism: Rhizobium sp. Q54; assembly: GCA_943369495.1. GTDB lineage: Bacteria > Pseudomonadota > Alphaproteobacteria > Azospirillales > Azospirillaceae > Niveispirillum. The sequence goes on along the minus strand of CALRNG020000112.1, from coordinate 3,901 downwards.
CGGGTTGCGCCGATACCGTGCCTCTGTTCGGGTTACGCCTGGTGCGGGTGCGTGATGGTGCAGGCCATTGCCGCCGCCTGGAACTGCATAGCCGCGGGCAACGCCTGTGTTTTGCCGCTGATCTGACGCCTGCGGAACGCGAAGCCTTTGCGGAGACGCTGGGACGTTGTCTGCACCGCGCGGGCTTTGCCATCGCCATGCCCGTACAGGCTTATTGAGATGTGAAGGCGGCGGATGCTGCATTGCAGAAACTGCGACATCCCGCCTATCGACACTGACCGTGCTGCGTGCCAAAAGCTATCTTTATGAATGGTTTGCGTCACACCCTTTCCGGCAGGTTTGGTCGGCTGGCAGCCCTGATGCTGTTGGCCGGGCTGCTTCTGCGCGGGTTCGTGCCGGCTGGTTTCATGCCAGACTGGCATGAGGCGGCGCAGGGCGTGATGACGCTGACCATCTGCACCGCCAGCGGGGCTGACCGCTTTATCAAGGTCGATGCCCAGGGTAATCCCGTTGCCGATCATGTCGGGGGCGGCGAGGTGCATTATGGCTGCGGTTTCGTGCCTGCGGCTGGATTGGCACCGTTGCTGCTGGCGCTGGTTCTGCTGCTGCCGATGGTCTGGCGCCGTCGCATCGGCTGGACCCTTGAGAGTGCCGTCAATCCCGTCCGATCGGACATTACCGCCGCCCATGGCGCGCGGGCTCCACCGGCCTTTGCCTGATCATTGCTCGTGATTATCCCACCCCCTTGCCGCCGTCGCGGCGGGTGGGATCGGATCAACGCGCCCCTGTGAAGCAAGCCTGATGGCTGTGCCAGGGCGGGTGAGGCTTTCCCCATGTTCAGGAAGATTGCCCGATCCGGCTCCCCGTGGGGGGACCGGCGGCGGGATCGTTCAGATTGCCGCCGGCTCCACCGCGCGGCGATAAAGATGCCATGTCGCATGGCCCAGCCAGGGCAGCGTGACGATCAACGCCAGCAATCCGCCCAGGATGCTGGCCCCGATCACGACCGCCACCGTGGCACCCCAGGCCAGCATCAGTTTCAGGTTGCTGCGCACGGCGCGTTGGCTGGCGATCATCGCCGTCACCACGTCGATATCGCGGTCCAGCAGCATGGGGGCGGCAAAGACCGACAGGGCGAAGATGCTGGTGGCGATCACGCCGCCGGCCACGATGCCGGTTGCCGCGAATTGCAGCCCATGCGTGCTGCCGACCACCGCACCCCAGAGCGAACCCAGTTCCATTGGCGCCGGTCCGAAATAGAGGGCGTAGATCAAGGTTGCGGCCTTCAGCCAGACGATGGTGCTGAACACCAGAAACAGGCCCAGCAGGGCGATCTGCGTGCCGCCATGGCGGCGGAATGCCAGGAAGACACGGCTTCCATCCAGCGGGCGGCCAAGCTCCCGCCGGCGGCTGATGTCATAAAGCCCCAGCGCTGCGAACGGCCCGAACAGCAGGAAACCTGTCACCGCCGGAAACAGCAGATGCGTCCAGCCCAGCATCGCCACCGTCAGCAACCCACCCAGGCCCAGCAGCGCATAAGTGCCGCCGAAGACCAGGCCATAGAACGGCTCCATGGCGAAATCTCGCCAGCCGTCGGACAAGGCTTGTTGCAGATCCTGGTTGGTCAGCCGCCGGGCCGCGGGCACGGGCACATAACCGTCAGGAAGCGGCAACATCCGCTCCCCCTCATTCAACGCCACCATCGTCACCTCCCGCCTGTGTCGAACAGGGTTGCGCCAAACCTCTTTCGGGTTGGTCGCCACGTTGATGGTGGCGCATTTCGTCGCACCTGCCCAGCCCCTTTCATGGGACCAGAAGTATGAAGAACGCCCCATCCACCACATTGGCCGCCGGGTCCATCCCCGGCCTGAATGAGGCCATTGTCCGCCGCTTCACCCTGGCCACCATCATCTGGGCCCTGTTCGGCTTTACCGCCGGAACCTGGGTGGCACTGCTGCTGGCCTTTCCGCAATTGAATGTCGGGCTGGAAGGCACCTTTGGACGCTTGCGGCCCGTGCATACGACGGGCGTCATCCTGGGCTTTGCCGGCAATGCCCTGATCGGCACCTCGCTTTACGTGGTGCAGCGGACCTGCATGGTGGGGCTGTGGGGCGGGCGGCGGCTGGCCGATTTCCTGTTCTGGGGCTATCAGGCGTTCCTGGTCATCGCCATCACCGGCTATGTCATGGGGATTACCCAGAGCCGGGAATATGCCGAGCCGGAATGGTATGCCGATCTGCTGCTGCTGGTGGTCTGGGTGACCTATGCCGCCATCTTCGCCGGTACCATCGCGCGGCGGCGGGAGCCGCATATCTATGTGGCCAACTGGTTCTATCTGGCCTTCATCATCACCGTCGCCGTTCTGCACATCGTCAATAATCTGGCGATGCCGGTCTCGTTCTCTGGCACCAAAAGCTATTCCGCCTTCTCTGGGGTTCAGGACGCGCTGATCCAGTGGTGGTACGGGCACAATATGGTCGGGTTCTTCCTGACCGCCGGCTTCATCGGCATCATGTATTATTTCGTGCCGAAACAGGCGGAGCGGCCCATCTATTCCTACCGCCTGTCCATCGTCCATTTCTGGGCGCTGATCTTTCTCTACATCTGGGCGGGTCCCCACCATCTCCACTTTACGGCCCTGCCGGACTGGACCCAGACGCTGGGCATGGCCTTTTCCATTATGCTGTGGATGCCGTCATGGGGCGGCATGATTAATGGCATCATGACCCTGTCGGGTGCCTGGGGACGGCTGCGCACCGACCCGATCCTGCGCTTTCTGGTGGTGGCTGTCGCCTTCTATGGCATGGCGACGTTCGAGGGGCCGTTGATGGCGCTGAAATCCGTCAATGCCTTGTCGCATTATACGGACTGGACCGTGGGGCATGTGCATTCAGGTGCCCTGGGCTGGGTCGCCTTCATCGCCTTCGGGGCGCTCTATTACATGGTGCCGCGCTTGTGGCGGCGTCCGCTCTGGTCGGTGCGGCTGGTTGAATGGCACTTCTGGATCGCCTCGCTGGCCATCGTCCTCTACATCACCGCCATGTGGGTCAGCGGGATCACGCAGGGGCTGATGTGGCGCGCCTATGACGCCATGGGTTTCCTGCAATATTCCTTCGCTGACAGTGTGGCGATGCTGCACCCCTATTATGTCATACGGGCGCTGGGTGGGGTTCTGTACCTGACCGGCGGCATCCTGATGACCATCAACATCATCATGACCATCCGCCAGCCGGCGGTGCGGGGCAGCAAAGTTGCCGCCGCACCGGTCGTCACGGCCTGATCGCGGGGAGGGTACTGACATGGCCAACCAAGGCACCCCTAATCACGGCACCATTGAGCGCAGTTTGCCGTTGCTGTCGCTTCTGTCCCTGCTGGTCATCGCCATCGGCGGGCTGGTGGAGATCGTGCCCCTGTTTCGCATCGAAAGCACGGTGGAGAAGGTGGCGGGTGTGCGCCCCTACAGCCCGCTGGAACAGATGGGCCGCAATATCTACACCCGCGAGGGTTGCTACACCTGTCACAGCCAGATGATCCGTCCTTTCCGGGACGAGGTGGACCGGTACGGCCATTACTCCATTGCCGCCGAGAGCATGTATGACCACCCGTTCCTGTGGGGGTCGAAACGCACTGGCCCCGATCTGGCGCGCGTTGGTTTGAAATATTCCAACGCCTGGCATCTGGCGCATATGGAGGACCCGCGCAGCGTCGTGCCCGTTTCCATCATGCCGGCCTATAAGCAGTTGAAAGACCGCGATATCGACCTGGACAGCCTGCCGGCCCACCTGACGGCCCTGCGCAAGGTTGGTGTTCCCTATACCGATACGCAGATCAAACAGGCCATCGCCGATGCCAAGGCGCAGGCGTCGGGTCTGGAAACCGATGGGCTGCTGGCCCGCTACCC
>CALRNG020000111.1:0-9320 GCA_943369495.1 Rhizobium sp. Q54 | reverse complement strand
CATTGTTCCGGGGCCAGGCGCCGGCCTGATAATCCCAGAAGCTGTAGGCGGGGACGAGGCCCGGATGCAGGGTGCGAAACGCCTCCGTATAGCCCAGCGCCAGGATTTCCTGGAATTTCAGCCTTGTCTCTTGCCGGAACAGCGCATCCTCCCGCCAACCGACGGGGTCATAGACATCTTCCGGAGCGGGGATGACGTTGTAGTCACCGCCCAGCACCACGGGCTGACCGGTCTTCAGCAGGTCCGCCGCGCGCAGGCACAGCCGTTCCATCCAGCGCAGCTTGTAGAGATATTTCTCGCTGTCGCCATCGCCGGTCGGATTGCCATTGGGCAGGTAGATGCTGGCGATACGAACCCCATCCACCGTGCCCTCCACATAGCGGGCCTGTTCATCCTCCGGCTCTCCCGGCAGGCGGGTGATCAGGTCGGTCACGGGTGTCTTCGACAGGATGGCCACGCCATTATAGGCCTTCTGACCCACGGCATGGACGTGATAGCCCAGCTCTTCGAACGCCGATGCCGGAAAGGAAGCCGTCTCGCACTTGATCTCCTGTAACAGCACCACGTCGGGTGCGGCCTCCATCAGCCATTCCGTGATGTTGGGCAAGCGGGCCTTGGCGGAATTCACGTTCCAGGTGGCGATCTTCACGATGATGCTGCCTTATCCGTTGAGCCGCCGGGCAGGTTCATGCCCGGCGGAGGCCGCCGACTGGCGGCCCGCCGCACGTGCGGCGTGAGCCAAGCCGCCGGATGGCGGCGCCCGGCGCCTGAGGGACTAAACCGAAAACGACGTGCCGCAGCCGCAGGAGGACGCGGCGTTGGGGTTGACGACCTTGAAATAGCTGCCCATCAGGTCTTCCGCGAAATCCAGCTCGGCGCCTGCCAGCAGGTCAAGGGAGACATCGTCCACGACCAGCTTGGCCGTATCCTTGGCGAAGACATGGTCATCCTCATTGGTGACCGTGTCGAAGGAGAAGCCGTACTGGAAGCCGGAGCAGCCGCCGCCCGACACCGTCAGGCGCAGCATCTGATCGGGATTGCCCTCCAGCGCCGCCAGCTTGGTGATGCGGCGGGCGGCACTGTCGGTCAGTGTCATGGCCCTTGTGCCGGGCGGCGGGGTGCCGGCGTCGCTGGTACTGGCCGATGTGATGGTCATTGAATGGTTCCTGTCTGCTAACGACTGGACAAACGCTTACACCCTATGTAAGCGGCGAAGGCGTGTCCGTCAAAGGCGGGCATGGCATGCGCTGGAGATAGCATGATGATGCGTTGGCAGTCCCTGTTGTCCCGCAAGCGTCTGGCCAAGGATGAATTGGCCCCGGAACTGCCTTATCGCAGCGCCTTTGAGATCGATATCGACCGTATCACCTTTTCCACCAGCTTCCGGCGCCTGTCGGACAAGCAGCAGGTGCATGGCATCGGCGGGTCGGATTATGTCCGTTCCCGCCTGACCCATTCGATGGAGGCAGCGCGGGTGGGTCGCTCGCTGGGCAGTTGGGCTGGATCGGAGATCATTGCCCGCTATGGCCAGGATGCCGTCCCGGCCAGCGCCGCCGATATCGGCGATGTGGTGGGGGCCGGTGCGCTGGCCCACGACCTGGGCACCCCCTGCTTTGCGCATACGGGTGAGGATGTGATTTCCGACTGGTTTGCAGGCACTACCCTGGGCCGTGAAATCCTGTCGGGCGTGGATGGGCAGCAGGCCGCCGAACTGTCGAATTTCGAGGGCAATGCCCAGGGTTTTCGCGTACTGACCCGCCTGCAGGGCTGGCGTGCGCAGGGCGGGCTGCAACTGACGGCGGCCACGTTGGGCACCTATGGCAAGTATCCCTGGGCCGCCCCGGCATTCGCCGGAGAGGAACGCCCACATAAGCGCAAATACGGCTTCCTGGGCAGCGAGACCGACCTGATGGCAGAGGTGGCGGGTGAGTTGGGCCTGATCCCCATCGGTCGCGACGCCTGGTGCCGCCACCCGCTGGCCTATCTGGTGGAGGCGGCGGACGATGCCTGTTACTCCATCGTGGATATCGAGGATGCGGTGAAAATGCGCATGCTGTCCTTCGCCGATGCGGAGGAGCTGCTGGAACCGCTGATCGATTGGGACCGCGCGGAGTATGAGGGGATCGAGGATGAGGATCGCCGCCTGATCTATCTGCGCGCCCGCGCCATCGATCGGCTGGTCACCGATGCGGCGGCGGCCTTCCTGGACAAGCTGCCCGACATTATGGACGGCAAGCCGGTGGGGCCGCTGTTGAAAATGATCGAGCGCACGGACGCGCTGAAAGAGATTTCCGACGTCTCCTACACCCAGATTTATCGCGGGCATCAGCGGTGCGAGACCGACATCGTGGCCGCCCGCACTGTCACGACCCTGCTGGATGCCTATGGTGAGGCTTTGCTGGCGCGGGAGAAGGCGGGGCCGGGCAGTGAGCTTCCCCGACGTTTCGCCTCATTGCTGGAAACCGTGCCCGGCATCCGGCAAATCCCCTATGACCGCGCCGGCTGGACCCGGTCCTTGATGGATTACATCGCGGGCATGACCGACCGCTTCGCCATCCGGCAGGCGCAGCTGATCGCGGGGTGAGGGGGCAGGACGTCGTAAATAGGCCTTACTTGGCCTCTATTCAGGTCATTATTGCCTTGAATGAGGAGGGTGAGGTGCAAAGATTGATAATGCTTTTAATGTTGCTCTTTTGGGCTGTCCCTGTGGGCGCGGTGCCGCCAAGCGATATTGAGATAACATTACAACGTATCCAGCAGGCTTGGGGTGGGCCTCGCTATACCCTAACAATCTACGGTGATGGCCGCGTCGTTTTTGACACTGGCAAGGCAAGCACCCGCGACAAAAAACTTCTCGGATCGGATGTCCTGGTATTTGGCGTCATGTTCCCTGGACGCCATGAGAGCCGCATAGCGCCGGAACGGGTAGCAGAGATCGTGGCCGAGTTTGATCGGGTAAAGTTTTTCGACCTTCGTGATGAATACAAGGTTCAACCGCCCGGCGCGGTCTATGACCAGGATATCAATCGACTGTCGATCCGTGTTCGAGGGAAGTACAAGAGCGTTCTGGATAATGCTGGTGATCTTTTTGGAATGCCGCCGGCTGTTACAGAGCTGATGAAAATGATCGACCGTGCTGCGTCAACCCATCGCTGGATCGGCGGAAATCCTGGGATTCTGGCAGAACAGCTTGCGCGGCATGGGGTAGATAACCCTGACAATGCCGGGCGACTTGTCCTTGCACTGGCGCGTCGTGATCGGGAAATGATGCGGGCACTCATCAATACTGGAATGCCTTTGGATTACAAAGATCCGCGCGGGATGTTCGGTATGGTTGGTCAATCACTCTATATGGAAGCCATCATCAGCGGATGGACGGACGTTTTCGTTGCGCTTGACCAGCGTATGCCGCCACCAAGCGTCGAAAAAGCATCGGTGGAGAACGTCTTTGCATTATCGGGAGGGTGCAGCCTTTATATCACGCGCCGCCTTGTGGCGCAGGGGTTCAACCCTACAACAGCCCGCGGTAATGACAATATCAGCATACTAGAAGCAGCTGGCAGGCGTGACAAAGGTTGCCCCGACATTAAAGAGCGCAGACTGAGCGAACTGGCCGCAATGGGAGCACAGTAATTCACAACAGCCCTTCAATCGCGGCTCGCAGCGCCTCGGGCTTCGTGGTCGGGCTGAACCGCCCCACCACTTTGCCGGACCGGTCCACCAGGAACTTCGTGAAGTTCCACTTGATCCGGCTGCTGCCCAGGAAGCCGCGCTTTTCCTTGGTGATCCATGTGTAGAGCGGGTGAGCGTTCTCCCCGTTCACGTCCATCTTGGCAAACATGGGGAAACTGACGTCATAGGTCAGCGAGCAGAAATTGGCGATCTGCGCCGCATCGCCCGGTTCCTGCTGCCGGAACTGATTGCAGGGAAAGCCCAGAACCACCAGGCCGCGCGCCGCATAATCGCGGTGCAGCGCCTCCAGTCCCTGATACTGATAGGTGAAACGGCATTTGGACGCGGTGTTTACGATCAGCATCACCTTGCCGCGCCAGTCACCCAGTGACACATCCTTGCCATCGAGTGCTTTGGCGCTGAAGTCATAAATGCTGGTCATGAACACCCTCCCCGTTGATCCGTGCGCGATGATGCGACGGGCAGGGTCGGTTGGCAATGTGGGGCGGGGATGGAATTTGATCTTTTCATGGGCATCGACTGGACGGGCGCACAGCCAGCCCGCGCCGTGGCCGTGGCCGCCTGTGACCGGGATGGCCTTGTCAGCCCCGTCTGGCCCCGCGACCGCTATTGGCGACGACAGGAGGTGGCGGACTGGATCGCCGCCGAAATCGCGTCAGGCCGCCGTATCCTGGCCGGGTTCGATTTCGGATTCGCCATGCCATGGGTCGATGGCGTGGGCTATCTGGATGGGCGGGTGCCGGATGTCAGCGATATGTTCGCCTTGTGGGACCTGATCGATCAGGCCAGCGGCGGCGGAGACGATGATTTCGCCGGTGCCGCCGTCCAGGATCCGCGCCTGTTCCCCAGCTTCTGGATCAACGGCCCCACACCGGCCCATTGGGGCGATGGCTCCACCAAGCGGCGGCGGGTGGAGGTCGTGGCGGCACAAACGGGGGCGGGCACACCCGTATCGCTGTTCAAGCTGGCGGCGGCGGCCAAACAGGTGGGCAAGGCTTCGCTGGCCGGCATGCGCACCCTGAAGCGGCTGCGCGCCCTGACGGGTGACCGGCTGGCAGTCTGGCCGGTGGAAGAGCCAACCGTAGGGCACAGCGTGGTGATGGAGATCTACCCCACCCTGTTCCGCAAACAGGCGCTGGGGGGCGTGCGCAAAATCACTGGGCGGGCGGCCATGGCCGATGCGGTGGCGCATTTCGGCTGTACCCTGTCACCCGACCTGCCGGAACAGTTTGACGATCATATCGGGGATGCCATCATCACGGCGGCCGGGCTGTCGCGGCTGGCGGGTATGGCATCGGCCTGGACGCCAGTAGGCATGACCCCGGATATTGCCCTGCGTGAGGGTTGGATATTCGGGGTCGGCGCATGAAGATGGTGTTCTATGTCGCAATCGGTGGTGCGTTCGGCTCCGTGGCGCGGTATCTGACAGGGATGTGGTTCGGTCGGCTGTTCGGGGCGGGCTTTCCCTGGGCGACGCTGACGGTGAACATCGTCGGCTCCTTCGTCATGGGAGTGCTGGTCGCGGCGATGGCCCAGGTCTGGTCGCCATCGGCGGAGGTTCGCGCCTTTCTGACGGTGGGGATATTGGGCGGGTTCACGACCTTTTCCACCTTCTCCCTGGATGTGGCGAGCATGCTGCAACGGGGGGAATTGGGTGTGGCGGCGGCCTATGTGCTGTCGTCCTTGATTGTTGGCATCGGTGGGTTGTTCGCCGGGCTTTATCTGGTACGGATGGTGACGGCATGAGCGATGCCGGTGAAGCGCGCGGTCCCGCGAAGATCGTAGAGACCAAGCTGGTGGCCGAGGATGAGGCCGATATCCGCCTGGACCGCTGGTTCAAGCGGCATTATCCGCAGGTGGGCCATGGCGTGCTGCAAAAGCTGCTGCGCACGGGACAGGTGCGGGTGGATGGCAAGCGTGCCGACGCCAATACCCGTCTGCTGGCCGGCCAGACCGTCCGCATCCCGCCGCTGCCCGACGCCGCCCCGGCACCGGCAGAGGGGTACGAGGCGGCCGCAAAGTCAGTGAAGCCGCTGTTCAGCGACAAGGAAGTGGTGGCGCTGCGCGCCTGCGTCCTCTATCGCGACGCCGATGTCATTGTGCTGGACAAGCCGGCGGGCATGGCCGTGCAGGGCGGGACGGGGCAGGCCAAGCATCTGGACGCCATGCTGGACCTGCTGAAATTCGACGCTCCGGGCCGGCCCAAGCTGGTTCACCGGTTGGACAAGGATACAAGCGGCTGTCTGGTCCTGGCCCGTAACGCCTTTGCCGCCACGCGCCTGACGGAAAGTTTCCGAGGCCGCGACGCGCGCAAGATTTACTGGGCCATCACGGTCGGCGTGCCGGAACCGCATCAGGGCCGCATCGACCTTTCCATCGGCAAGGAGATGGCGGCGGGCGGTGAGCGCATGATGGTCGATGAACGCAACGGCCAGCGCGCGCAATCCTATTACACCGTCCTGGAACATGCCCACCGCAAGGCGGCCTTTGTGGCCCTGTGGCCGCGTACGGGCCGCACGCATCAGCTGCGCGTTCACATGAACGCCATCGGCACGCCGATCCTGGGCGATGGCAAATATGCGGGCCAGAAGGCCTTCATTGATGGGGCGGACATGAAGCGGCAGATGCATCTGCATGCGCGCCGCATCATTATCCCGCATCCGCGCGGTGGCACCATCGACGTGACCGCGCCCTTGCCGGAGCATATGAAAGGGGCCTGGGATTATTTCGGGTTCAGCGCCAACCTGAAGGAAGATCCGTTCGCGGCGCTGGATTAACCCTATTGCAGGTGCGTTGGCGGCACGCCCCTTTGTGCCGCCAACCGCAATTCCGGTTGCTCGCAGGCGGGGTCGGTCTGGCGGATGGTCAGGCGACCCGTCCTGATCCGCTGCTTGGCCTGCTCGATGGCGTTGATCTGTTCAGTGGTCAGGAAACGGTCGGCACCCTGCCGCACCCAATCCACGCCCCCCTCGGCAATGCCCAGTTCCTGGGTGCCGGCAGACCAGTGGCCGTCGATCAGGTCCCGCAGTGCCGTGTACACGGCCACATCTACGCGTTTCAGGGCGGTAGTGACGATATGGCCGGGGGCCAGCGTCTCCTGATCGCTGTCCACCCCGATGCCCAGATGACCGGCCTGCGCCACCGTCAGAAGCGCGTCGCGGCTGGCGATGCCGGCGGCGGGAAACAGGACGTCCACCCCTTCATTGACCAGTTCCTCCGCCACCACCCGGGCCAGCCGGCGGTCGCGGAACCCCTCCATATCCTCCGTCATGTAGCGGGTGATCACCGACAGTGACCGTCCCGTCTCCCGCGCGCCCTGCACGAAGCCGCAACCGAAGCGCTGTACCGGCGGGGTGGCGACGGCACCGATGAAGGCCAGTTTCGCCGCCTTGCTGGCAAAGCCGGCGGCCATGCCGGCCAGGAAGCCCGCCTCCTGCTCCCGGAACCGGATGGAGCGGACATTGGGGGTTTTCACGGCGCTGTCGATGATGGTGAAGCGGGCGTGCGGATAGATGGGCGCCAGATTTACCAGCGCCTTTTCATGGACATAGCCGACCAGCAGCAGCGTGGTAATGCCCCGGTCGACAAAGGCCCGGATGGCCTCGGCACTGTCCTGTTCACTAGTGATGATACGCTGGCGGAACCGGATACCGCTTTCTGCTTCGAACCGTTCGGTTGCCGACACAACCAGGGAATTATAAACCTGATCGTCCTTCTGTCCGCTGTAGATGACACCGTAATCCTCCGTCGCTCGTGCCGAAGGCACGCACAAAAGGCTGAGGAGGACGGTCAAGGCATAGAACAACCGCATTCGGACGTGTGGTTCCCGGTGAAAATGCAAGCCATCCATCTATAGCCGGGATTTCATACCGATGGACAGCGGCGGCCACCTATCCCTTTGGTTTGGACTTCCAGCATGCCGCGCATGCCGCACCCCCACTCGACAGCGTGAAAGGCGCAGAGTAGCAAGGACGGGCCCGACCCGACGCCTTGAGATATGATGCCGCTCAGACTTGCCCTGTTCGATTGTGACGGCACCCTGGTGGACAGCCAGCACGCCATCGTCGCCGCCATGGAAGCGGGCTTCGCCGCCCATGGCCTGGTGCCGCCGCCCGCCCGCGATATACGCCGTGTCGTCGGTCTGCCGCTGGTGCCGGCCGTCGCCAGCCTGTCACCGCATTTGACCGCAGATGCGCATGAGGCGATATCGGAGGCGTATAAGGCCGCCTTCTACCGCAACCGTCTGGCCGGCACCCATCCGGAGCCGCTGTTCGACGGGGTGGTGGCGGCCCTGGACGCACTGGAGGCGGCGGGTTTCGTTCTGGGCATCGCGACAGGCAAAAGCCGGCGTGGTCTTGACGCCACGCTGGCCCATCACGGTCTGGCCCCCCGCTTCGTCACCTTACAGACCAGCGACCGGGTCGCGGGCAAGCCCAGCCCCGATATGGTGTTCGCGGCCCTGGCCGAAAGCGGTGCGCAGCCCGCCGATACGGTGGTCATCGGCGATACCAGCTTTGACATTCTGATGGCCCGCAATGCCCGCGTCCGGTCCATCGGCGTGTCCTGGGGCTATCACGACGGGGCCGAACTGCTGGCGGCGGGGACTGACCTGCTGGTGCATGAATATGCGGCCCTGCCGGGTGCGGTGACGGGCCTGTTGGGTAAGGATTGAGGGACATGAAGCGCTTCTACCGCCAAGTGGAAACCATCGCCGCCGAGGGCGGCTTTACCCTGACGCTGGACGGCAAGCCCGTGCGCACCCCGGCCAAGCTGCCGCTGGTCGTGCCGACCCGCGCCCTGGCCGAGGCGATGGCCACCGAATGGGCAGCCCAGGGCGAGGAGGTGAAGCCCGCCACCATGCCCCTGACCCAGCTGGCCAGCACCAGTATCGACGGCGTGCGTGGCCGTCTGGAGGCGGTGGCGGAGGCGTCGGCGGTTTATGGCGAAAGCGAACTGGTCTGTTACCGCGCGGATGAACCGGCGGAGCTGGTGGAACGGCAGGCGACGCTGTGGAATCCGCTGCTGGACTGGGCCGCCCGCCGCTATGACGCGCATCTGCTGATCGCCACCGGCATCATCCACCGGCCGCAGCCGGAGGGAGCCTTGAAGGCCCTGCGCGCCGCCGTGGACCAGCTGGATGAATGGCGCCTAACAGCGCTGCAAAATACCATCGGTATCACCGGATCGCTGCTGGTCGCGCTGGCCCTGGTCGATGGGCATGTCAGTGCCGAACAGGCCTTCGACCTGGCGCAGCTGGACGAGACTTTCCAGATCGAAAAATGGGGCGAAGACTGGGAAGCCGCCGACCGCCGCGCCATTCAGCGCGCCGATCTGGCCCACACCGTCCGGTTCCTTGATTTGTTGCGCTGAAGCATTTCATGCCGCATTGCGCAATGAGTCCCGTGGCGTTTCCAGTCTTCGCCAAACCTGATACAAGCTGTCGGGAGCAAAGACTTATTGGTTTCCTGGGGGATTGGTTGGAATGCGGAATGATGAAGGCCGTGCCGTATTGGCGCGTATTGGCAATGCTGTCGATGAAGCCGTGAATGCTTTGCAGCGCCGGCTGGATGTTCAGGGTATAACCGCTTCCGGCCTGCGTTCCCTGATTGAGGGCAGTTTGCCGGCAG
>CALRNG020000110.1:0-9361 GCA_943369495.1 Rhizobium sp. Q54 | reverse complement strand
AATCTGGAAGCCATCGACTTCATGCGTCGCATGAACGCGCTGGTCTATGGGGCTGAAGAAGGGCAGGGCGGCGGGGCCATCACCATCGCCGAGGAATCGACAGCCTGGCCCGGCGTGTCACAGCCGGCCCATGCCGGGGGCCTTGGCTTTGGCTATAAATGGAACATGGGCTGGATGCATGACACGCTGAAATATATGGGGCGTGATCCCATCCATCGCCGTCATCACCATAGCGACCTGACCTTCGGTCTGCTCTACGCCTTTTCCGAAAACTTCATCCTGCCGCTCAGCCATGATGAGGTTGTGCATGGCAAAGGCTCGTTGCTGGCCCGCATGCCGGGCGATGACTGGCAGAAATTCGCCAACCTGCGCGCCTATTTCAGCTTCATGTGGACCCATCCGGGCAAGAAGTTGCTGTTCATGGGGTGCGAGTTCGCGCAAGGCCGGGAATGGAACCATGATGGGCAGCTGGACTGGCATCTGCTGGATGATCATGGCGGCGGCCACTGGCACCGGGGCGTGCGCGATCTGGTTCGCGACCTGAACCATCTCTACCGCGACACCCTGGCCCTGCATGAGCGGGACTGTGAGGGCGAGGGGTTCCGCTGGATCAAGGGCGGCGCGGCCGAGGAAAGCGTGCTGGCCTATAGCCGCCATGGCTTTACCGAGGGGGCAACGGCGGTGACAGTGGTGAATTTCACACCCGTGCCGCGTCAGCGCTACCGCGTGGGCCTGCCCTTCGGCGGCACCTGGCGGGAGGCGTTGAACAGCGACGCCGCCTGCTATGCCGGCAGCGGCATCACCAACCCGGAACCCGTGCAGGCGGAAACCCTGCCCTGGGATGGGCAGCCTTTCAGTGTGGAGATCGCGCTGCCGCCGCTGGCGGGTCTGGTTCTGTTGCCGGCTTGACCGGAACCCCCATCCCGGTTATCCAAACCGGGCTCTGGCGGAGCCGACGGGTGCCACGCACCCCGCAAACTAAGTGCCCCGGATCGGGTCGGGAACCCGTCATGGGAGCACTGACTTGATCGACCGCAGCCGCCAGATCGCCCTGTTCGACCGGTATGATCAGCCCGCCGTGAATATCGCGGCGGTGGCCGATTGTCCGGATTTCGTGACCCCGGCCAAGCAGGCGGGCATCCCGCCCTTCGCGCGGGTTCTGCACGCCATCGGGCGTGCCAGCCTGGATATCCCGCATATGCGCCTGCGCCTGATGGAAAAGCGGGTCAGCGAGGTGAAGGATCTGACCCTGTCCTATACGGTGATCGGGCGGGATCAGAACCTGAATTTCTCCACCATTCCGTTTATGCCGGATTTCCAGGCCTTTCTGACGGCCTATCTGGCCGACCGGGAACTGGCGCGCAACGCTGTGGAACTGCGGCTGAAGCCCTTGACCAACCGGGACTATATCTTCGCCACCTGCCTGCCCTGGCTGCGCTTCACCTCCATCCAGCACCCGATGGCAAGGTTCGGCGATTGTTCGATCCCCAATATTGCGGTGGGCAAGTTCGGCCAGGCCAATGGCCGGGTGGATTTTCCCATCGCGGTTCAGGCCCATCATGGCCTGATCGACGGGCTGCATATCGCCCAGTTCATCGCCCGGCTGGAGGAAGTGCTGGCCGAGGCTGTCAACGACCCGACACGTTAGAGGTTGGGCGCTTACAATAGAGGATGTTCAGCATGAAGGACCGCCCCAACCGCCAGGGATTTGCGACCCGCGCCATCCATGCCGGCCAGCAGCCCGACCCCACGACCGGCGCCATCATGGTGCCGATCTACGCCACCAGCACCTTCGTGCAGGAAAGTCCCGGCGTTCATAAGGGCTATGAGTACGCCCGCAGCCAGAACCCGACGCGCATGGCGTATGAGGCCTGTATCGCCGATCTGGAGTCAGGATATCGCGGCTATGCCTTCGCCTCTGGGCTGGCGGCGGAAGCCACCATCCTGGAACTGCTGGATGCCGGCGCGCATGTCATCGCATCGGACGATCTGTATGGCGGTACCTACCGCCTGCTGCACCGGGTGCGGTCGCGCACCGCCAACCTGTCTGTCACCACCGTCGACCTGTCGGACCTGGACGCCGTGAAGGCCGCCATCCGGCCCGAAACCCGCATGATCTGGGTGGAGACGCCGACCAATCCGCTGTTGAAGCTGGCGGACCTGGAGGCGCTGGCGCAACTGGCCCGCACGCATAACCTGATCTCCGTCGCGGACAATACCTTTGCCAGCCCCTGGATTCAGCGGCCCCTGGAACAGGGGTTCGATATCGTGGTCCATTCGGCCACCAAGTATCTGAATGGCCATTCCGATATGGTGGGCGGCGTGGCGGTCGTGCGCGAAGCCGGTGAAATTGCCGACCGCATGGCCTTCCTGCACAATGCCGTGGGCGCCATCCAGGGGCCGTTCGACAGTTTCCTGGTGATGCGCAGCCTGAAGACCCTGGCGCTGCGCATGGAACGCCATTGCCAGAACGCGGCGGTGATCGCCGACTGGCTGGAGAAGCATCCGTCGGTGGCCAAGGTCCGTTACCCGTTCCTGCCCAGCCATGCCCAGCATGATCTGGCCAGGCGCCAGATGCGCGCTGGCGGCGGCATGGTCACCATCCATCTGAAGGGTGGGCTGGAACCCGCGCGCCGCATGCTGGAACGGACCGAGCTGTTCAGCCTGGCCGAAAGCCTGGGCGGGGTGGAAAGCCTGATCGAACATCCGGGTATCATGACCCATGCCAGCATTCCCGCAGAACAGCGCGCCGCCATCGGCATTGATGACGGTCTGGTCCGCTTGTCGGTGGGTGTGGAGGATGTGAACGACCTGCTGGCCGATCTGGAGCAGGCGCTGCGGTGAGCGGGCAGGGCCGGCGGGGCGGGTGGTTTTCCGCTTGCCCCGCCGCCCAGCCTTGCCCAAATCTGAGTGGTCGCCAGGGAGGGTGCCATGAGCCTCTACGATACCGACTTCTACGCTTGGGCCAACCAGCAGGCCGCCCTGCTGCGCGCTGGCAAGCTGGACGCTGCCGACATCGTCAACATTGCCGAGGAGATCGAGAGCATGGGGCGGACGGAAAAGCGTGAGCTGGTCAGCCGCTTGAAGGTCCTGATGCTTCATTTGCTGAAATGGCAATTTCAGCCGGCGTTGCGCAGTCGAAGCTGGACACTAACCGTCGAAGAACAGCGTCAGCAGCTCGTTGACCATATGGCTGATAATCTCAGCCTGCGGGGCCGGCTGCCGGAATCGATTGAACAGGCTTATCGTCTGGCTCTTGTGGCTGTCGAGCGGGAAACGGGTCTGTTACGCGTGACCTTCCCCACCACCTGTCCCTTCACCTACGAGCAGATGGCGGATGACGGCTTCTGGCCGGAATAAAAAAATGGCGCCCGGATTGGGGCCGGGCGCCAGTTGTTCAGCAATCCATACACATACCGCCTACATGGCGACTCACCATACCGGGTTCAGGGTCGGACTTCCCAAGCGAACTCGACATGGCAAGGGGTGTTCGGCATGGCGGCAATGGGATTCATCTGCAGCCACGTCCAGAATTCCTTGAACGCCAGCTGGGGGCGGGCCTGCGTGTATGCACCCATACGACCGGACACCCGCTCGCTTAGCGCGCGCGTTACCTCTTCATAGGCGACTTCGGGTACGCCGTGCGCAACCTGGATATCGCCCGTGCGAGGGTCGGCAGCCCGGAAAGAGTGGGCGCCATCGCGAAACGCATATGCAACTCGGATCGGTTCGTCTTGATACATCCTGTCCGTCCTCCAGCGGAGTACGAAGTTTATGTACCAAATACCCGGCCGGACGGAAAGGAAAAATCCATTGCACGATACGCAGTGCAGCAATCCGTCTTTTCGCGGGCTGTCCGCGCAACTGAATTTCCACGAACGTTCGTTTCAGCGATTATGCGCGTTGCGGTCCACCACCGCGAAGAAGCCGGCATTGCTCCAGGCGTTCATTGAGGGACGCCACCCGCTTTTGGGCTGATAATGACCGCTTTCAAAATCCAGCACGACCGTGTTGCCGCTGCGCCGCTGGCCTTCACCAGCACCGTGCACATTCATGCCACGCGCCAGGATGGCGTGCACAATCCCCCCAGCAATGTCGCCTACGACAAGTCGGCCATCGACAGTGGCTACCCACAAGAAGCGACGTCCCGATTTGACCCGTGCAGTGAAAAGTCTTGGCTTTTCCTGATAACAGAGGATCGCGTCTTCCCCAAGGTCGTCCTTGACCCAATCCCAGGCGCGTAGGTCCGCAGCGTATCTATGTGCCGACAGGTTGCTATAATCTCCCTCGCGGCTGTAGAGATACTCGTCAAGTGATTCGACCCCTTCCGCCAGACCCTCGGCTGCCGCCCGCCCGAGATCGCCGAACATGTAATCGCCGATGCGATTTCCGACCCAGCCGAGGCCCGAACTGACACCATTGTAAATGCCCCGAAGCAGGCCCATGCGCTGAATGGTCTGTCGGTTGGCAGGCGGACGGTGGGGGGCAGAAGGCGGCGGGGCTGCCCTGTTCAGGCCGCCGCCCGCCGGCTTGGCCTGACCGACCCGCACGGGCGCCGCAGCGGCTCCGAACCGCGTAGGCGGCGGTGGGAGCGTGGCCTGTTTGGCGCGTGGCTGCACCGTGGGCGCCACCGGCAGGGTACCCGGGGTCTGACCATATCGTGTTGGGGGTGGGGCGAAACGCTTGGGCGGGGTTGCCATGGTTGCGTCACAGCGATGGGGTTGCCGGCTTGGCAACCCCAGAACCATACCCCTGTTTTCAGTCTCAATCTATGACGATGCGTGGGGCCGTGCGACCGCTCCCCATGCTGATCTTGTCCCAGACGCGGGCGGCGATGGCGCGATAGACCTTGGCATGTTCGGTGTCCGGACGGGAGATGACGATGGGGTCGCCGCCATCGCTGGTTTCCCGGATGGCGATGTCCAGCGGCACCTCGCCCAGGAAATCGATGCCCAGCTTGTCCGCCTCCGCCCGGGCACCGCCATGGCTGAAAATATCGCTTCGATGGCCGCAATTGGGGCAGCAGAAATAGGACATGTTCTCCACGATACCCAGGACGGGCACATCGACGCGGCGGAACATGTTCAGGCCCTTGCGCGCATCCAGCAGGGCGATGTCCTGCGGCGTGGAGACGATGACGGCGCCGGCCAGCGGCACATTCTGCGACAAGGACAGCTGCGCATCACCCGTGCCCGGCGGCATATCGACCACCAGCACGTCCAGCTCACCCCAGGCGACATCGCGCAGCATCTGTTGAATGGCGCCCATCACCATGGGGCCGCGCCATATCATCGGCGTCTCTTCGGCCACCAGGAAGCCCATGGACATGACCTTCACCCCATGGCGCAGATGGGGGCGCAGGACCTTACCGTCCACCGTTTCCGGCTTACCCGACAGGCCCAGCATGCGGGGCAGGGACGGGCCATAGATGTCCGCATCCAGCAGACCGACGCGCAACCCGTTGGCCGCCATGCCAAGGGCCAGGTTGACCGCCGTTGTGGATTTGCCCACCCCGCCCTTGCCCGAGGCCACGGCGATGATGGCACGCACGCCGGGGACCCCGATCTTGGCAGGTTTCGGCGGCGGGGCGGCCGCAGGAGCGGCATGGGCGTGACCCTTATGGTCATGCCCCTTATGATCATGGCCGCCCCCCAGCTTGGGCGGCGCACGGTGGGCCGTCAGCATGGCGGTGACCGACGTGACGCCGGGCATTGCGTCCACCGCCTTTTCCGCTGCCTGACGCAAGGGCTCCAGTGCCGCACCCCGGCTCGGGTCCACCTCCAGCGCGAAGGCGACATTGCCATCTTTAACCGTCAGACCCGAAATCGTGCCCAGCGACACGATGTCCGCACCCCGGTCGGGGTCCTGCACGGTGGCAAGCGCCTTCAAAACCTGTTCTTCGCTGACCACGGCCATGGTTGAAAACCCCGTTCTTTTCCCAATATCTGCGGAGACCGATGGCCCAAGGGCCTTGTCTCCGATATGCCGCGATATATAGGGTGGCATAGCGTTGAGAGAAAGCGTCCTGTCCCTGTGGGCAGGCCTGTCGGTTTGGCAGTTACGTGGGTCCAATCACCAAAGGGTCGGAAATATGCCCTGGAACAATCAAGGTGGCGGCAATGGCGGTGGCCCCTGGGGTTCTCCCCCGGGTGGCGGCGGCAATGGCGGCGGTAACAATCCGTGGGGCCGTCCGCCCGGCGGCGGTGGCGGCGGGCAGCCGCCCGGCGGCCCGGATCTGGAGGAACTGCTGCGCAAGGGGCAGGAGCGCTTCAAGAACCTGACGCCCGGCGGCCTTGGCGGCGGCAAGGGTATCCTGCTGGGCCTGGTGGCGCTGGGCGTGCTCTGGGGCCTGTCCGGTATCTACCGCGTACAGCCGGATGAACAGGGTGTCGTGCGTCGATTCGGTGAATATGTCCGCACCGAACAGCCCGGCCTGCGCTATCACCTCCCGGCCCCTATTGAGGCCGTGGACACGCCCAAGGTGACGCTGGTCAACCGGCTGGAGGTCGGCTACCGCTCTGGCACGGACAGCCGCCGCCCCGGTGGCGGTGACATTATCGACGAAAGCCTGATGCTGACGGGCGATGAGAATATCATCGACATCGACTTCACGGTCCTGTGGGTGATCAAGGACGCTGGCAATTACCTGTTCAAGATCCGCGACCCGGCCAACACGGTAAAGATGGCCGCCGAAAGCGCCATGCGTGAGGTGATTGGCCGCACCGATATCCAGCCCGCCCTGACCGAGGCCCGCCAGGATATCGAACAGCAGACCAAGGCCCTGTTGCAGATCATGCTGGACGAATACCAGTCCGGTATCGAGATTACGCAGGTGCAGTTGCAGAAAGTGGACCCGCCGGCCCCCGTGGTCGATGCCTTCAACGATGTGCAGCGCGCCCGCCAGGACCGTGAGCGTCTGCGCAACGAGGCCGAGGCCTACCGCAACGATATCATTCCCCGCGCCCGTGGTGAGGCCGAACAGCTGATCCAGCAGGCATCCGCCTATCGTGAACAGGTGGTGAGCCTGGCACAGGGTGATGCGCAACGCTTTGCCCAGGTGCTGTCGGCCTATAGCCAGGCGCCCGAGATCACGGCGCGTCGCATGTATCTGGAAACCATGCAGGAGGTGCTGGGCGGCACCAACAAGATCATCATCGATCAGGGCAAGGGCAGCGGTGTCGTGCCGTTCCTGCCGCTGAACGAGCTTACGAACCAGATCCGTCAACAGACGCCGGCCGCTTCGGCCGCGCCGCGCCAGTAAGGGGGACGGACCATGAGCACCAAACTCATCGCTCTTGGCGTTGCCGCCGCCGCAACTGCCATCCTGGCCTCGGCCTCGCTGTTCACCGTGAACCAGACCCAGCAGGCGCTGGTTCTGCAATTGGGTGAATGGAAGCGGACCATTCAGGAACCGGGCCTCCATGCTAAGATCCCGTTCGTGCAGAACGTGGTTCTGCTCGATGCCCGCGTGCTGGATGTCGATCCGCCGGTCGAACAGGTGATCCTGGCTGATCAGAAGCGCCTGGAAGTGGACGCGTTTGCCCGTTACCGCATCACCGACCCGTTGAAGTTCTACACCTCGGTCGGCAATGAGAATGTGGCTGAACAGCGTCTGGCCGCCACGGTCAATTCGTCGCTCCGCCGCGTGCTGGGCAACGCCACCCTGCTGGCCGTCCTGTCCAAGGAACGCGGCAAGGTGATGACCGACATCAAGGCGCAGGTGAACCAGGAAGCCGCGCAGTTCGGGGTGGAGATCGTGGATGTCCGTATCCGCCGCGCCGACCTGCCGGAAGCCACCTCGCAGGCCGTGTATGAACGTATGCGGTCGGAGCGTGAGCGTGAGGCTCGTGAGGCCCGCGCCCAGGGTAACGAGCAGGCCCAGCAGATCCGCAGCCGGGCCGAACGTGAACGCACCGTCATCCTGGCCGAAGCCCAGCGCGACAGCCAGGTGCTGCGCGGTGAGGGCGACAACCAGGCCATCCGCATCCTGGCCGAATCCGCCGGCAAGAACGCCGAATTCTATGGGTTCTATCGGTCGCTGGATGCCTATAAGGCGGCCATGAAGGGCGATAACACGCAGATGGTCCTGTCACCGGACAGCGAGTTCTTCCGCTACTTCAACAGCACCAGTGGCGTCTCCAAGCGGTGATGCATATAGCGTGGGGCGCTTCGCCGCCCCACGTCCCTCCTTTCCGGACCCTCCCTTGACCGACTTCCTGACAGCACTGGCCCTGGTCTTCGTGATCGAAGGGCTGCTTTATGCTGTGGCACCCAATTCCATGCGGGACATGGCGGAGCGTATTACCGGCATGGAGCCAGTGATGCTGCGCCGGATCGGCCTGGGTGCGGCCTTCCTGGGCGTGGTGGCCGTGGCTGCCATCCGGGGATAATTTAAGGCGAAGCGGGTGGGTTTACCGCCGCAGCCGTAGGTCAGGTCGCGGCCACAGCCTCGCCCTGACCTACGGCATTCTCGCGCACAAACCCGTCCCAAGGCCCCATGGGGCCGCTTTTCGTACCCAAGACCATCCGCCTGTTACGAAGGAATGCTTCGCAAGCCGGCCTTTCGCGCTATATTCCTTGCCTGTCGGCGCGCCCCTTTCGGGCCGGTGCGCCGATGCGCGCCCGGGGGTGGGCGCGGATGATCGGCCCCTGGAGATTGACGTGATCGACGCCTTCCGTTCCCGTTCCGCCCGCGCCCCTGCCGGGGCCGCCGTCCGGGAAGGCCGCGTGGCCGGCCTGCTGTCGCTGCTGGCGGTGACCGCCGCCCTGATCTTCACCCCGCCGGCCCTGGCCCAACGCGGCGCACCCGACAGCTTTGCGCCGCTGGCTGAAAAGACCCTGCCATCGGTGGTCAATATCTCGACCAGCCAGACGATCCAGAACAAGCCGGGCAGCCGGGGTGCCGTGCCCATGCCGGACTTCCCCCCCGGTTCGCCGATGGAGGAATTCTTCCGCGACTTCCTGGAACGTCAGCAGCAGGGCCAGGGCGCCCCGCGCCGGGCGCAGTCGCTGGGATCGGGCTTCATCATCGATGCGTCGGGTTACATCGTCACCAACAACCATGTGATTGAGGGTGCCGACGAGATTACCGTCATCTTCCAGGATGCCGACCAGACGGAACTGAAGGCCAAGCTGATCGGCACCGACAAGGAGACCGATCTGGCCCTGCTGAAGGTGGAGACCAAGCAGAAGCTGACGGCCCTGAAATGGGGCGACAGCGATGCGTTGAAGGTCGGCGACTGGGTCGTGGCCATCGGCAATCCGTTCGGTCTGGGCGGCACCGTCACCGCCGGTATCGTGTCGGCCCGGGCCCGTGATATCGGGGCCGGCCGCTTCGATGATTTCATCCAGACTGACGCCG
>CALRNG020000109.1:0-9382 GCA_943369495.1 Rhizobium sp. Q54 | reverse complement strand
AGGCACGGAAATGGTGATGCCGGGCGACAATATCCGCTTCGCCGTGAAGCTGATCGCCCCGATCGCCATGGACGAAGGCCTGCGCTTCGCCATCCGCGAAGGCGGCCGCACCGTCGGCGCCGGCGTTGTGTCGAAGATCGTCAAGTAAGCCTATCGCTTCGACGCATCACAGCAATGTGGTGGGGCCGGCCCGAAAGTACTTGGGGCCGGCCCACTCTTTGGGTATAAACCCTGCTCTTTTTGGGGTCTAGGACATGGACAATCAGAATATCCGGATCCGCCTTAAGGCGTTTGATCATCGCGTGCTCGACCAGAGCACCAGCGAGATCGTCAACACCGCGAAGCGGACCGGTGCGCGCGTCCGCGGTCCGATTCCGCTGCCCACGCAGCTGGAGAAGTTCACGGTGAACCGCAGCCCGCACATCGACAAGAAGTCGCGCGAGCAGTTCGAGATTCGCACTCACAAGCGCCTGCTGGATATCGTCGATCCGACGCCGCAGACGGTTGATGCGCTGATGAAGCTCGACCTGGCCGCTGGCGTCGACGTCGAAATCAAGCTGTAATTTAGTTTGGTCGAGTACGGGACCTCTCCCGATCTGAGGATGTCCCGAGTTATGGAGAAAAACAGATGCGATCCGGATTGATCGCGCAGAAGGTCGGCATGACCCGCGTCTTCACCGACGAGGGTGAGAGCGTGCCGGTGACTGTGCTGAAGCTGGACCAAGTCCAGGTTGTCGCCCACAAGACGGACGAGAAGGACGGCTACACGGCCCTCCAGCTCGGCGCCGTGAAGGCCAAGGTGAAGAACGTCGCCAAGGCCCAGCGTGAGGTGTTCGCCAAGGCCAAGGTCGAGCCGAAGAAGAAGCTCGTTGAGTTCCGCGTGGCTCCCGCCAACCTGATCGAGGTCGGTGCTGAGCTGACTGCGGATCATTTCGTTGCCGGCCAGTTCGTGGACGTGCAGGGCACTTCCCTGGGTAAGGGTTTTGCCGGCGGTATGAAGCGCTGGAACTTTGGCGGTCTGCGGGCGACCCACGGCGTGTCCGTGTCGCACCGTTCCATCGGTTCGACCGGTGGTCGCCAGGATCCCGGTAAGACCTTCAAGAACAAGAAGATGCCCGGTCACATGGGTGTCGACACCGTCACCGTCCAGAACCTGAAGGTCGTGTCGGTCGACGCCGAGCGCGGTCTGATCCTGGTCAAGGGCGCTGTCCCCGGCCATGAGGGCGCATTCGTCCTCGTCAAGGACGCCGTCAAGAAGAAGCTGCCCGAGGGCGTGCCGTTCCCCGGCGCCTTCCGTGCTCCGGCTGCTGAAGCTGTCGCGGCGGAGGGCTGATAAATGAAGACGTCCATCAAGAATCTGAACAACGAAACCGTCGGCGAGATTGAGCTGTCGGAAGCCGTGTTCGGCCTGCCGGCCCGCCAGGACATCCTGGCCCGGATGGTGCTGTGGCAGTTGGCCAAGCGCCGTGCCGGCACGCACAAGGCCAAGGGGATCTCCGAGATCTCTGGTACCACGAAGAAGCCGTGGCGCCAGAAGGGCACCGGTCGCGCCCGCGCCGGCAGCCTGCGGTCGCCGCAGTTCCGCGGTGGCGCCCGTATTTTCGGGCCGGTCGTTCGTTCCCACGAACATGACCTGACCAAGAAGGTCCGCAAGCTGGCCCTGAAGACCGCCCTGTCGGTCAAGGCCGCCGAAGGCAAGCTGGTCGTGCTGGAGGCCGCCAAGGCCGACAGCCACAAGACCAAGGTGCTGTTCGGTCAGCTGCAGGCCCTGGGTCTGACCTCGGCGCTGATCATCGACGGCTCCAACGTTGATGTGAACTTCGCCCGTGCCGCCGGCAACATCCCGCACATCGACGTGCTGCCGGAACAGGGCGCCAACGTGTACGACATCCTGCGCCGGGACGTTCTCGTCCTCACGCGCAACGCTGTCGAGCAGCTGGAGGCTCGCCTGAAATGAGCACTGCGAAGAAGACCACCATCTCGGCCGAGCGCATGTACGACGTCGTCGTCGCGCCCGTGATCACCGAGAAGGCCACCATGGGTTCCGAGCACAACCAGGTCACCTTCAAGGTGCGCATGGATGCGACGAAGCCCGAGATCAAGGCCGCGATTGAAGGCCTGTTCAAGGTGACGGTCACGGCGGTGAATACCTCCGTGGTCAAGGGGAAGACCAAGCGCTTCAAGGGTACGATCGGTCGTCGGTCGGACTACAAGAAGGCCGTGGTCACCCTCGCCGAGGGCAGCTCCATCGACGTGACCACCGGCGTGTGAGGGTAGAGCTATGGCTTTGAAGACTTTCCGTCCGATTACGCCGAGCCTCCGCCAGCTCGTTCTGGTGGACCGTTCGGAGTTGCATAAGGGCAAGCCCGTTAAGATGCTGACCGAGGGCCTGACGGGCTCCGGCGGTCGCAACAACACGGGTCGCATCACCGCCCGCCGCATGGGTGGCGGTCACAAGCGCACCTACCGCATCATCGACTTCAAGCGTACGAAGTTCGATATGCCGGCCACGGTCGAGCGCCTGGAATATGACCCCAACCGTACCGGCTTCATCGCTCTGGTGAAGTACACAGACGGCACCCTCGCTTACATTCTGGCTCCGCAGCGCCTGAAGGCCGGCGACGTCGTCGTCTCCGGTGAGAAGGTTGACGTGAAGCCCGGCAACGCGATGCCGTTGCGGAACATCCCTGTCGGTACCATCGTCCACAATGTGGAACTGAAGGCCGGCAAGGGTGGTCAGCTGGCCCGCTCCGCCGGCACGTACCTGCAGCTGGTCGGTCGCGACCAGGGCTATGCTCAGCTGAAGCTCCCCTCGGGCGAGCTGCGCATGGTCCGTGGCGAGTGCATGGCCACCATCGGTGCTGTGTCCAATCCGGACCAGTCCAACGTGGTCATCGCCAAGGCCGGTCGTAACCGCTGGCTGGGCAAGCGTCCGTCCGTTCGCGGCGTCGCCATGAACCCGATCGACCACCCGCACGGTGGTGGTGAAGGCCGCACGTCGGGTGGCCGTCACCCGGTCACGCCGTGGGGCAAGCCGACCAAGGGCAAGAAGACGCGTCAGAACAAGGGCACGGATAAGTTGATTATCCGCCGCCGCGCTAAGTAAGGGAGTGCTGCCGTGACTCGTTCCGTTTGGAAGGGGCCGTTCGTTGACGGCTACCTGTTGAAGAAGGCAGACAAGGCGCGTGCGTCGGGCCGCAACGAGATCATCAAGATCTGGTCGCGTCGTTCCACGATCCTGCCGCATTTCGTTGGTCTGACCTTCGGCGTCTATAATGGCCAGAAGTTCGTGCCGGTGCTGGTGACCGAGAACATGATCGGTCACAAGTTCGGTGAGTTCTCGCCTACCCGTACGTTCTACGGCCATGCGGCCGACAAGAAGGCGAAGAGGAAGTAATCATGGGAAAGCCGGCTGCAGAACGGCGCCTCAGCGAGACTGAGGCCAAGGCGTTCGGCGGAATGATCCGCACGAGCCCGCAGAAGCTGAACCTGGTTGCACAGCTGATCCGTGGAAAGTCCGCTGGTGAAGCTGTCGCCCTTCTGACATTTTCCAAGCGTCGTATCGCTGGCGAAGTGAAGAAGGTCCTCCAGTCCGCCATCGCGAACGCCGAGAACAACCACCAGCTGGACGTTGACCGCCTGATCGTGTCCCACGCGACGGTCGGCAAGGCTCTGGTCATGAAGCGTTTCCATGCCCGCGCCCGCGGTCGTGGCGCTCGTGTCGAGAAGCTGTTCAGCAACCTGACCGTGATCGTGCGTGAGCGCGCTGAGGACAAGGCCGAGGGGGCCGCTGAATAATGGGTCAGAAAGTCAATCCGATCGGCCTGCGCGTCGGTATCAACCGGACGTGGGACAGCCGCTGGTACGCTGGTCGTGACTATGCAAAGCTGCTCCATCAGGATCTGAAGCTGCGCGGCTACCTGCAGACTCGTTTGCAGGCTGCTGGCGTCAGCCGCGTCATCATCGAGCGTCCGGCCAAGAAGGCCCGCGTCACCATCCACACGGCCCGTCCGGGTGTGGTGATCGGCAAGAAGGGTGCGGACATCGAGAAGTTGCGCTTGGAACTGTCCAAGATGGCCGGTTCCGAGGTCAACCTGAACATCGTCGAGATCCGCAAGCCGGAGCTGGACGCTCGTCTGATCGCCGAGAACATCGCCAGCCAGCTGGAGCGCCGCGTGGCGTTCCGTCGCGCCATGAAGCGCGCTGTGCAGTCCGCGATGCGTCTGGGCGCCCAGGGCATCCGTATCAACTGCTCCGGTCGTCTGGGCGGTGCTGAAATCGCACGTATCGAGTGGTACCGCGAAGGTCGCGTGCCGCTGCACACCCTGCGCGCCGACATCGATTATGGTGTTGGTACCGCAAAGACCACCTACGGCACCTGCGGTGTCAAGGTGTGGGTGTTCAAGGGTGAAGTGCTGGCTCATGATCCGATGGCGCAGGACAAGCGCGCCGCGGAACAGACGTCTGCCCGCTGATCATCCGGATACTGGCAAGGGATCTAGAGAAGGCTACATGCCATGCTGAGTCCGAAGCGTACCAAGTACCGCAAGGCGCACAAAGGCCGTATCCACGGCGCGTCGAAGGGCGGTACCACTCTTAATTTCGGCGCTTTCGGCTTGAAAGCTGTCGAGCCGATGCGTATTACGGCCCGTCAGATCGAGTCGGCACGTCGTGCCATCACCCGCCACCTGAAGCGTCAGGGTCGCGTCTGGATCCGGATTTTCCCGGATCTGCCCGTGTCCTCGAAGCCGGCTGAAGTGCGCATGGGTTCCGGTAAGGGTTCGCCCGAATTCTGGGCCGCGCGCGTGGCGCCGGGCCGTATCATGTTCGAAGTCGATGGTGTGCCGGCTGAGCTGGCCACCCGCGCTTTCGAGCTGGCTGCTGCAAAGCTGCCGATCAAGGTGCGTATGGTCACCCGTCTGGGTGAAGGGGGTGAGGCATGACGAAGGCTACTGACCTTCGCGGCAAGAGCACGGACGAGCTGAATGATCAGCTCCTCCAGCTCAAGAAGGAGCAGTTCAACCTGCGTTTCCAGAGGGCGTCCGGCCAGCTGGAGAACACGGCGCGGGTTCGTGTGGTGCGTCGCGACATCGCCCGCATCAAGACCATCCTGGGCCAGCAGACCGTGTCTGCTGCGTCCGCGTCCTAAGGAGGGGTCGCTAATGCCCCGTCGCGTCCTGCAGGGCACTGTGGTTTCCGACAAGGGTGACAAGACTGTCACCGTGCTTGTCGAACGCCGCGTGATGCATCCTGTTTACAAGAAGTTCATCAAGCAGTCCAAGAAGTACGCCGCCCACGACGAGGCGAACGTGTTCAAGATCGGCGATACCGTCCAGATCGAAGAATGCCGTCCGATCTCGAAGTCGAAGCGGTGGACCGTCGTCGTGGCTCCGGCCGCCGGCGACACTCCGAACGCCTGAAGATAAGGAAGACATTCCATGATTCAGATGCAAACCAACCTGGAAGTCGCGGATAATAGCGGCGCGCGCCGGGTGCAGTGCATCAAGGTGCTGGGCGGCGCTGGTCGTCGCTTTGCCGCCATCGGCGATGTTATCGTCGTGTCGGTGAAGGAAGCCATCCCGCGCGGCCGTGTTAAGAAGGGTGACGTGCAGCGCGCCGTCATCGTTCGCACCGCCAAGGAACTGCGCCGTGAGGACGGTTCCGTCATCCGCTTCGACCGTAACGCCGCCGTGCTGATCAACAAGCAGGGTGAGCCAATCGGTACGCGCATTTTCGGGCCCGTGACCCGTGAGCTGCGTGGCAAGAAGTTCATGAAGATCATTTCGCTGGCGCCGGAGGTGCTCTGATGGCTGCGAAGATCCGCAAGGGCGACAAGGTCGCTGTCATCACCGGTAAGGACAAGGGCAAGACGGGCGAGGTTATCGCCGTTCTGCCGTCCGAGGGCCGTGTCAAGGTGCGCGGTGTCAACCTGGTGAAGAAGCACCAACGTCAGACCCCGATGCAGCAGGGCGGCATCGTCGAGATTGAAGCTGCGATGGACCTGTCCAACGTTGCTATCCTCGACCCGAAGACCAACAAGCCGACCCGCGTCGGCTTCCGGACGCTGGAGGACGGCCGCAAGGTCCGTTTCGCCAAGGCTTCCGGCGAAGTGATCGAGTGAGGCGCGCCATGGCTGCTCGTATGAAAGAACGCTACGACGCGACCCTGCGTGCAAAGTTGAAGGCGGAGTTCAACTACGCCAACGACATGCAGATTCCGCGTCTGGAAAAGATCGTGATCAACATGGGCGTTGGCGAAGCCGCCAGCGACGGCAAGAAGGTGACGCAGGCCGCCGCCGAGCTGGCCGCCATCACCGGCCAGAAGCCCGTGATTACGAAGGCTCGCAAGTCCATCGCCCAGTTCAAGCTGCGCGAAGGTATGCCGATCGGTTGCAAGGTCACCCTGCGCGCCGACCGCATGTATGAGTTCCTGGATCGTCTGGTCACCATCGCGCTGCCGCGCGTCCGCGACTTCCGCGGCATCAACGGCAACGCGTTCGATGGCCGCGGGAACTATGCGCTGGGCCTGAAGGAACAGCTGATTTTCCCGGAAATCGACTACGACAAGGTGGACGATATCCGCGGCATGGACATCATCTTCGTCACCACGGCCAAGACCGACAAGGAAGCCAAGGCTCTCCTGAAGGGTTTTGACATGCCTTTCGCCGGGGAGGCGGGGACCAATGGCTAAGAAGAGCTCTATCGAGAAGAACAAGCGCCGCACCGAACTGGCGGCGAAGCACCGGGAAAAGCGCGCCGCCCTCAAGGCGACCGCTAAGAACCGTGAGCTGTCCGATGAGGAACGTTTCACGGCTGTCCTGAAGCTGGCGCAGCTGCCCCGCAATGGCAGCCGTACCCGCATTCGGAACCGTTGCGAGCTGACGGGGCGTCCGCGCGCCTTCTATCGCAAGTTCCGTCTGTGCCGTGTTGCCCTGCGTGATCTCGCCAGCAATGGTCAGATCCCGGGCATGACCAAGTCCAGCTGGTAAGGAGGGTCGGGTAATGAGCCTGAGCGATCCCCTGGGCGATATGCTGACCCGCATTCGTAACGGTCAGAAAGCCCGTATGTCGGTCGTCCTGAGCCCCGCCTCGAAGCTCCGCACCAATGTGCTGGAAGTTTTGAAGCGTGAAGGTTACATCCGCGGTTATTCCGTGGAACAGGACCGTCCCGGTGTGCAGTCCCTGCGCATCGAACTGAAATACTTCGAAGGCGAGCCGGTCATCAAGGAAGTGCACCGCGTTTCCAAGCCGGGCCGTCGCATCTATTCGAAGATCGCCGATCTGCCGAAGGTCTATAATGGCCTGGGCATTTCAATCCTGTCGACGCCTCGCGGCGTCATGTCTGATGTAGAGGCCCGCGCTGCCAATGTCGGCGGCGAAGTCCTCTGCAAGGTGTTCTAAGGAGCACGGCCACATGTCCCGTATCGGAAAGCATCCGGTGCCGGTGCCGGCCGGCGTTACCGTCCAGGTCACCGGTCAGACTGTCACCGCCAAGGGCAAGCTGGGTCAGCTCAGCTTGAACTTGATCGACGAAATCGAGGCCAAGCTGGAGGACGGCAAGCTTGTCGTCCTGCCGCGGATCGAAACGGTCCGCGCTCGCCAGAACTGGGCCACCGCCCGTACCAACGTTGCCAACCTGGTGACCGGTGTGGACAAGGGTTTTACCCGCAATCTCGAAATCACCGGCGTCGGCTACAAGGCCGCCGTTGCTGGTTCGGAGCTGGTGCTGAACCTGGGTTTCTCCCACGACATCCGCTACCCCATTCCCGCGGGTATCACGATGAAGTGCGACAAGCCGACGTCCATCTCGATCAGCGGTGCTGATAAGCAGCAAGTTGGTCAGATCGCTGCGGAGATCCGCTCCTATCGTCCGCCCGAGCCCTACAAGGGCAAGGGTGTGAAGTACGATAACGAGACGATCATCCGCAAAGAAGGCAAGAAGAAGTAAGGCGGACGACGATGAGCAAGCAAAAAGATCTCAACCAGCGCCGCAAGGCGCGGGTGCGCGCCCGGCTCCGCAAGGTCGGCAGCGGGCGCGCTCGTCTCTCGGTCTTCCGGTCGAGCCAGCATATCTATGCCCAGATCATCGACGACGAGGCCGGCCGCACGCTGGTCTCTGCGTCGACCCTGGAAAAGGATCTGCGCGAAGCCCTGAAGACCGGGGCGGACACCGATGCGGCAAAGGCCGTCGGCAAGCTGATTGCCGAACGCGCCGTCGCCGAAGGTGTCACCACCGTTTACTTCGATCGTGGTCAGTACCTGTATCACGGGCGTGTGAAGGCTTTGGCCGACGCCGCCCGCGAAGCCGGCCTGCAGTTCTAAGGGGGTTAGCATGGCTCGTAATGAGAACAGCGCGGCCGGCGGCGAGAATGAGCGGCGTGGCCGCGATCGTGGCGAGCGCCGCGATCGCGACAACCGTGATCGTCGTGAGGAACGCGAAGGCGATGATCTCGTCGAAAAGCTCGTCGGGATCAACCGTGTCGCCAAGGTTGTAAAGGGTGGCCGTCGCTTCGGCTTCGCCGCCATCGTGGTTGTCGGTGACGCGAAGGGCCGCGTCGGCGTCGGTTCGGGCAAGGCCCGCGAAGTGCCGGAGGCGATCCGCAAGGCCACCGAGCAGGCCAAGCGCTCCATGATCCGCGTGCCGCTGCGCGAGGGTCGTACCCTGCATCATGACGTGTTCGGTCACTTCGGTGCCGGCAAGGTCGTGCTGCGCGCTGCCCCTCCGGGTACCGGCATCATCGCCGGTGGCCCGATGCGCGCCATCTTCGAAGCCCTGGGCGTGGCGGACGTGGTGACCAAGTCGGTCGGCACTTCCAACCCGCACAACATGATCAAGGCGACCTTCGACGCTCTGACGCAGTGCGTCAGCCCGCGTTCGGTGGCTGCCCGTCGTGGTCGTCGCGTGTCCGATATCCTGGGCAAGCGCGAAGGCGAGAAGGAGGCCGCGTAAATGGCTGACAAGAACACCGTCATCGTGACCCAGACGGGTAGCCCGATCGGCCGTCAGGCTGATCAGCGCGCTACCCTGATCGGTCTGGGTCTCAACAAGCTGAACCGCACCCGCGAGCTGGAAGATACCCCGGCTGTCCGTGGGATGATCAACAAGGTTCGGCACCTCGTGCGCGTCGAGGAGGCCTCGTAAGAGGTTTCCCCGATACGGCCTGAAGGATCAAGACCATGAAGCTCAACGAAATCAGTGAAAACCCGGGCGCGCGCAAGCTTCGCCTGCGCATCGGTCGCGGCATCGGGTCCGGTAAGGGCAAGACCGGTGGCCGTGGTGTCAAGGGTCAGAAGTCCCGTACGGGCGTCTCGATCAAGGGCTTCGAAGGCGGCCA
The DNA here is from genome assembly GCA_943369495.1 of Rhizobium sp. Q54. Lineage (GTDB taxonomy): Bacteria > Pseudomonadota > Alphaproteobacteria > Azospirillales > Azospirillaceae > Niveispirillum. The sequence continues at coordinate 48 of CALRNG020000109.1, read as the reverse complement.
GATGCCTCTGCATCGCCGTCTGCCGAAGCGTGGCTTCTCCAACGTGCC
>CALRNG020000108.1:0-9423 GCA_943369495.1 Rhizobium sp. Q54 | reverse complement strand
GGATCAGGCCGCGACGACAGGTGCAGCATGGCGCAGGATCTCCTTGATCTCGGGAAGGCAGGAACCGCAGCCGGTGCCGGCCCCGGTAAGTTTGCCGATATCGGCGACCGAACAGGCCGGGCGCGAACGCGCAGCGGCGGCGATCTTGGTACGGCCCACCCCATGGCAGGAACAGAGGATGGGGCCATCATCCGCCGCTTCTGTCTCCGGCGCGCGGCCCGCCAGCAGGCGGGTGCGGTCCAGGGCGGTCAGGGTGGGCTTGGCGAACAGGGCGGACAGCCAGTCGCGCGAAATGTCGGGCCGTTCAGGGGCCAGGAACAGGGCGGCGATCAACCGCCCCTCCTTCACCCAGGCGCGGCGCGTGATGTCCCGCGCCGGATCGGTGAAGTCCAGAACCTCACAATCCGCCAAGCCGGACAGGGCAGGGGCGTCATCCCCGGCCAGCTCATAGATGCGGCAGGCGCCTGCCTCCTGCCGCACCCAATAGGGGATGGCGGACAGGTCATGCGGACGCGTGGTGAAGAACAGGCCGGCCCACCCCGTGATGAACCGTTCCACCCGCACGGGGATATGCTTGCTTTCCGGCTGCCCCGATACCGGGTCGGTATGCGGGGCGATCAGGCGACCGATGGCCCCCCGGGCCGACAGCGTGTCGGACCAGTGCATAGGGATAAAGACCTGACCCCGCCGCTGTGCCTCGGTAATCGCCACGCGCAGCACGGCGTCACCCTGCAAACTGATCACCCGGGCCAGTTCACCGTCCAGAAGGTCGGCGGCCTGCGCATCGGTCGGGTGGATTTCCAGCAACGGCTCCGGGCGGTGGGCCGACAGCCGGGCCGACAGGCCCGTGCGCGTCATTGTGTGCCACTGATCCCGGTACCGCCCGGTATTGGCGATCAGGGGGAAGCGCAGGGAGGCGCGTTCAACGGGCGGTATGTGCCGCAGGGCCAGCATGCGGGCGCGGCCATTGCCATGGGTGAAGCGGCCATCTTCATACATCCGCTCCGTCCCGCGCGTGGCCCCTGCCGGCATCGGCCATTGGAAGGGCTGCATGGCGGCATAATCGGCTTCCTTCATCCGCGACCATGCCGCGATGTCGAAGGCGCGCAGCCCGTCATTCTCAAACCCCGACAGGGCGGCATGTTCGCGGAAGATGTCGCCCGCATTGCGCCAGGCGAAGGCGGGGCCGAAACCCATCTTCGCGGCCACCTTCGCCATGATCCACCAATCGGCCTTGGCCTCCCCCGGCCCCGCCCGGAACGGGCGCTGACGGGAAATGCGGCGTTCGGAATTGGTGACGGTGCCGTCCTTTTCGCCCCAGCCCAGGGCGGGCAGGCGGATATGCGCATAGTCCATGCTGTCGGTGGCACCGACAATGTCGGACACGATGATTGTGGGGCAGAGGCGCAGGGCTTCGCGCACCAGATCGGCTTCGGGCAGGCTGACCGCCGGGTTGGTGGCCATGATCCACAGGGCCTTGATGCGGCCTTCCCGGACGGCGCGGAACATGTCCACCGCCTTCAACCCCAGGCCGCCCTTCAGCGCAGGGGCGTTCCAGAAGCGGCGCAGCCGGTCAACATCCGCCGGGTCATCGGGGTTCATATGGGCCGCCAGCTGATTGGCCAGCCCCCCCACCTCCCGCCCGCCCATGGCGTTGGGCTGCCCCGTCACCGAGAACGGGCTGGATCCCGGCTTACCCACCCGGCCCGTGGCGAGGTGACAGTTGATGATGGCATTGACCTTGTCGGTGCCGCGCGAGGATTGGTTCACCCCCTGGCTGAACACCGTGACGGTACGCGGGGTGGTGGTGAACCAGTCATAGAAGGTGGCAAGATCGGCCAGGTCCAGGCCGCATGTTTCCGCCACATCGCCCGCATCCTCCCGCGCTGCATTCAGGGCCGCGTCCAGTCCTGTGACGTGGCGCATGACATAGTCACGGTCGATGGCCCCGGCCTGATCCAGATGCGCCAGCAAGCCGTTGAACAGGGCCACGTCGCTGCCGGGCTTCAGGGCCAGATGCAGGTCGGCCAGATCGGAACTGGCGGTGCCACGCGGGTCGATCAGGATGACGCGCGTGCCCCGGTCGCGCCTGGCATTGCGCAGCCGTTGGGCCAGCACCGGGTGACACCAGGCGAGGTTGGAGCCGACCAGGATCACCAGATCGGCAATCTCCAGATCCTCATAACAGCCCGGCACCACGTCCGCCCCGAAGGCCCGTTTGTGGCCGGCCACGGTGGAGGCCATGCAGAGACGGGAATTGGTGTCGATATGCGGGCTGCCGATAAAACCCTTCAGCAGCTTGTTGGCGACATAATAATCCTCCGTCAGCAACTGACCGGAGACATAGAACGCGATGGCGTCGGGGCCATGTTCGGCCAGGGTCGCGGACAGCCGCGTCGCCACCGCCGCAATCGCCCGGTCCCAGGTGACGCGCTGACCCGCCACCTCTGGGTACAGAAGGCGGACATCACCTGTGGCTTCCGCATTGACCGTATCGATCAGGGCCGCCCCCTTGGAACAGAGGCGGCCCTGGTTGGCCGGGTGGTCGGGATCGCCGCCCACCACCCAGCCATCCCGCGCCCGGCTGACAATCAACCCGCAGCCGACGCCGCAATAGGGGCAGGTGGTGCGGATGTCGGTGGTGGACATGGGTGGGCTCCGTTGGGGTTCTCTGCTTTTCCCGTCGTCTCGGCGAAAGCCGGGACCCAGGGGCCACAGGATCAAACCTCTCGGCGGCGTCAATGAATGGCGGCGGAAAGGTCGGGCGCTTGGCCCCTGGGTCCCGGCTTTCGCCGGGATGACGAAAATGGGCTACGCCACCAACCCCAACTCCACCCGCCCATCGACCAGACGCGCGGGAATACGCCCCGTGCAACCTTCGTCCGGTCCCTGGGCAAAGCCGGTGGCCAGGTCGATGACCCAGTTATGCAGGGGGCAGGTCACGGCATGGCCATGCACGATGCCTTCCGACAGCGGCCCCTTCTTGTGCGGGCATTCATCGCGCAGCGCGAAGACCTGATCATCGATGGTGCGGAACACCGCGATGCGGCCTTCCCGATGGTCCACACGGCGCGCCCCCTGGACGGGAATGTCCGTGAGGGGGCCGATATCCTTCCATTCAAGCGGGCGGTGCATGGCCTTACTCCACGGTGGCAAGCGTTTGGAAATCACGGGCGGCGGGGGCACCGGGGGCGCGTTGGCCCCAAGGATCGACCTGCGCATGGCGCTGGCTGGCCAGGAAACGGGCGTGCAGGGCGCGGCGGTTATCGGCATCGTCCACCACGCGGGTCTTCACGAAATCCAGGCCCACACGCTCAATCCACGGCGCCGTGCGCTCCAGGTAATGCGCCTCCTCCCGGTACAGCTGCATGAAGGCGCCGCAATATTCTTGCACCTCTTCTTCGGTCGTCACCTTGGTCAGAAGGTCGGTGCCGCGCAGCTTGATCCCGCCATTGCCGCCGACCAGCAGGTCAAACCCGCCATCGGTGGCGATCACGCCGAAATCCTTGATTGTGGATTCCGCGCAGTTACGGGGGCAGCCGGACACGGCCATCTTGAACTTGTGCGGGGTCCAGGAGCCCCAGGTCATCCGTTCCAGGTTCACGCCCACGGTCAGCGCGGCTTGCGTGCCGAAGCGGCACCAGTCCGACCCGACGCAGGTCTTCACGGTCCGCAGCGCCTTGCCATAGGCATGGCCCGACACCATGCCGGCCCCGTTCAGATCGGCCCAGACGGCGGGCAGATCCTCCTTCTTCACGCCCAGCAGGTCGATACGCTGACCGCCCGTGACCTTGACGGTCGGGATGTCGAACTTCTCCACCACATCGGCGATGGCGCGCAGTTCCTTGGCATTGGTCAACCCGCCCCACATGCGCGGGACCACGGAATAGGTGCCGTCCTTCTGAATGTTGGCATGCACGCGTTCATTCACGAAACGGCTGGCGGCATGATCGACATAGTCACCGGGCCAGGTGGCCAGCAGATAATAATTCAGCGCCGGGCGGCAGGTGTGGCAGCCATCGGGCGTCTTCCATTCCAACGCCTGCATGACCGCCGGGATCGACTTCAGGCCCTGCACCCGGATCAGGCGGCGGATACTGTCATGATCATGATCGCTGCATTTGCAGATCGGCTTGACCCCTGCCGCCTCATACGCCCCACCCAGGGTATGGGCCAGCAGCCCTTCCACCAGACCGGTGCAGGACCCGCAGGAGGCCGATGCCTTGGTGGTGGCCTTCACCTGATCCAGGCTGGTCAGGCCCTTTTCGGTGATGGCCTTGACGATGGTGCCCTTGCAGACGCCGTTGCAGCCGCAGATTTCCGCCGTATCAGGCAGCGCCGCAACGGCGGCGGTAGGGTTTGCGGCACCGCCTTCCCTAGCGGCAAAACCCTGCCCGAAGATCAGCGTGTCGCGCAGGCCCGACACATCCTCCCCCGCCTTTAGCAGTTGGAAATACCAGGCCCCGTCGGCGGTATCGCCATACAGGACGGCGCCCTTGATGCGGCCATCCTGAAGCACGATGCGCTTATAGACGCCGCGTCCGGCATCGCGGAACACGATGTCTTCGGTGCCCGGCCCGCCGCTGAAATCACCGGCTGAGAAGACGTCCACGCCCGTCACCTTCAGCTTGGTGGAGGTGACGGAGCCGGGATAGCCCGCCGCCTGTTTGCCGGTCAGAAGGTCGGCCAGGACCTTCGCCATCTCAAACAGCGGCTGCACCAGCCCGTAACAGGCCCCGCGATGCTGCACGCATTCACCCACGGCAGTGATGGCGGGATCGTTGGTCACCATATGGTCATCGACCAGGATGCCGCGCCCGACCTCCAAACCTGCCGCCGCCGCCAGCCGCGTGTCGGGGCGGATACCCACGGCCATCACTACCAGATCGGCCTTTAGCTCGGTCCCATCCTTCAACGCCACGCCCGTGACATGGGTGTCGCCCAGGATGGCGGCGGTATCGGCGCTGGTCAGAACCGTCAGGCCCCGCCGCTCCAGCTCCTTGGCCAGCAGATGCCCGGCGGATGCATCCAACTGCCGTTCCATCAGATGGCCGGCCAGATGCAGGACGGTGACCTCCATCCCCCGCGCCTTCAGGCCCACGGCGGCTTCCAGACCCAGCAACCCGCCGCCGATGACCACGGCGTTCCCGCCCTTGGCACTGGCACTGAGCATGGTGTCGACATCATCCACGTCACGGAAGGTGACAACACCGGGCAGGCGGGCGCCAGGAATGGGGATGACGATGGGCATGGAGCCGGTGGCGATCAGCAGCCGGTCATAAGGGACGGACAGGCCGGATTTCGTCACCACCACCTGATCATCGCGGTCGATCTCTTCCACCGGATCGCCGGCATGCAGCGTGATATGGTTGGCCAGATACCAGTCCAGATCATTGATCACGATCTGATCAAAACTCTTTTCGCCCGACAGCAGGGGCGACAGCATGATGCGATTATAGTTCACGCGCGGTTCGGCGCCGAACACCGTGATGTCGTAAAGGTCGGGGGCGCGTTCCAGCAATTCTTCCACGGCGCGGATGCCGGCCATGCCATTGCCGATAACGACCAGCCGGGGGCGTGAACTGCTGGTGGCCGGGGGGGCGGAGAAGGGGGTCATGTCTGGCTCCATCCATCTCTTGCGCAAAAAATGCGCAATAAAAAAGGCGCCCGACCGTGCATCGTCCCCCGCCTGGGGACAGTTACACGTTCGGACGCCATTATCCGGTGGGGCCCGGCCTTGGACCCCTATATCTGCCCCCCCACCGGGAAGGGCCGTCGCAACGCTGCATCGCCTTGCGCCGCTTCCCCATCTGCGAATGGCGTGCCAAGGCGGCAACCTGTTGGAATCGCTGGAAACAGGGGGTTCGCAGCAGACCCACCGGACCGTCATGTTGCTAAAATTTCAGGCAGCGCCCAAACCGTGACGCATTTTTGTGCAGCTGCGGAGCGGGACGGCCGCGCAAAGCCCCGGAATCCCTTGTGCCCCGCCCCTGGCACGGCCATTGCTGAACATGTTCCGTCCCGCAGTCGGGACATTCCATCGTCCAACGGCGGACGACCAGGCAGGGGTGGGGGTGATCCCCCGCCGCGACGCATGGCCGCCGACCGATCCCCGGCAGGCGGCCCGCAGAATACAGGGCAGCATCGATGGTTTTTTACCTATGACCCAATACACAGACCCGACGCCCGCTGTCTGCGCCATGGCGGGGTGACGGTATGGCCAATCCTGAACCCAATATCCTGATCATCGACGGCAATCCCGACCGCGCGGCGGTGGTGGAACGGGGGCTGGTGGAATCCGGCTGGGTGCGGGTCAGCACGATCGGCCCCTCGGTCAATCTGCTGGCCCGCATCCAGGCGCTGGCCCCTGATGTCATCATCATCGATCTGGAAAACCCCGACCGCGACACGCTGGAACAGATGTTCCAGGTCAGCCGCGTGGTGCAACGGCCCATCGCCATGTTCGTGGATCAAAGCGACAGCCAGATGATCCATGCCGCGATTGAGGCGGGCGTCAGCGCCTATGTCGTGGACGGGCTGCGCCAGGACCGGATCAAGCCGATTGTGGAAACGGCCATCACCCGCTTCAACGCCTTTGACCGGCTGCGCCGCGAACGGGACGAGGCGCAGTCCAAACTCCAGGACCGAAAACAGGTGGAGAAGGCCAAGGGCCTTCTGATGAAGCATCGCGGCCTGTCGGAGGAGGATGCCTATACCCTGATGCGCCGCACCGCCATGAAACAGAACCGCAAATTGTCCGACATCGCGCAGAGCGTGATCACCGCCTTCGAGATGGAGATTTAAGGATGGCCGAGATCGTCAAGCTGGGCTTTGCGCCCCTGGTGGATTGCGCCATTCCCGTCGCGGCGGCGGAAGGCGGCTTTGCGGCGGCGGAAGGGATCGATCTGGTGCTTGACCGCGCGCCGTCCTGGGCGGCGCTACGCGACAAGCTGGCCTTCGGGCGGGTGGAGGGCGCGCATATCCTGGCGCCCCTGGCGCTGGCCCTGCATCAGGGGATTGCCGGGGTGCCGGCCACGCCGCTGGTGGTGCCCGTCTCGCTGGGGCTGGCCAACAATGCCCTCACCCTGTCGATGGAGCTGTATGAACGCATGGTGGCGGCGGCCCCCGAGGTAATGGCAGGGCCGCCGGCGCTGCGCGCCCGCGCCCTGCGCCCCGTCATCGATGCCGACCGCGCGGCGGGCAAACCGCTTTTGTCCTTCGTCACCGTCTTCCATTTCTCCTGCCACCATTATGAGCTGCTGAAATGGCTGGCCGATGGCGGGATCGACGGGCTTACGGAAGTGAATATCGGCGTCATCGCCCCGCCGCGCATGGTGGAAAGCCTGGCCGCCGGCTGGATCGACGGTTATTGCGCGGGCGAACCCTGGAACTTGCGCGCGGTGCAGCGCGGGGTGGGCCAGGTGGTGGTGACCAAGGCCGATATCAGGCCCGATGGGTTGGAAAAGGTGCTGGGCCTGCGCGCCGATTGGGCCGATGCCGACCCCGCCCGCACCGCCGCCATGATCCGCGCTATCGTGAAGGCCGCCGACTGGTGCGCCGATCCCGCCAACCGGGGGGACCTTGCCCGGTTGCTGGCCGAACCGCGCCATGTCGGGCTGCCGGCGGATCTAATCGCCGAAACCCTGGCCGGGGCCATACCTGCCCCCAACCGCAACCGCCCCGACCCGGCGGATGTGGGCCGCCTCCTGGCAGAGATGGCGGCGGCGGGGCAGCTTGACCTGCCGGATGACCGGGGCGTGGCTCTGGCGGCGGCTGTCTGGCGGGACGATCTGTATGATGCGGCGATGGGGGGCTGACGCCCCTCACGCCGGGCGGTAAATCGCGTAGACCTTGGCCACATCCACGCGGCTTTCCCAGGAACAGTCCGCCCCCTGTTCGACCAGGAAAATGTCCCCCTTGTGGAAGGTGCCCTCACGCCCCGCCCCATCCACGAATGTGACGGACCCCGCCAGCAGCAGCATCAGTTCGACATGGCGGTAGCGCATGGCGCGGCGGTGATAGGGGGTGCTGTCCCAGACGCCGCACATGAAGGTGCCGCTGCCCGATTGATAGGTCGTGTGGTTGCGGCAGGCCGGCGTGGGCGACAAAAGCAATTCGGCCAGCGGCGCGCCCGACGGTGTCAGGGCCACGCCCGTATTGATGGCGACCACGCGGTCAGCCCCCGGCCCACCTTCCTCTGCACAGGCCATGATCAGCAGGGTGGCACCGGCGGGTGCCGACCAGGACAGGGCCTGTCCGCGCGGGACCACGGTGCTGTCATCGGCCCCCAGCGTCACGGCGGTGCCGCCGGCCACCAGGGTCAGATTACCCGACAGGACCAGCACGAACTCATCCCCGCTTTGCGCTGCTGACTGCCCCTCGCCGGCGGACAGGCGCAGGGCCGATAGGGTGACGGGGCCGGGGGTGAGGTCCAGGGCCTTGCGCCCTTGTGTCCAAGTATCGCTGGCGGTGCCATCGACCAGTGCCGATGCCGCAAAGAGGCGCAAATCGATGAAGCTGAAAACCCTGTCCATGCCCTGTCCCCATCCTGGTTTGCGCCGGGACGATAGGGGAGGTGGGGCGGCGGCGGGCACCGATCCGGGCGGGGGCCACGGCAGTTCATGCCGTGACAGGCATCAACCTTTGGCGCCTGCACCGTGGCGGCGGTTCCATTCGCGGATGGCCTCTTCCGACAGGGGCGTCCCGGCATCGGCCATTTCAGCCTTGTACCGGTCGGGCTCCATGGGCGCGCGGGGCCTGGCCGCCTCTATCTGCGCTTGTGTCGCCAGAACGGCCTGCACCTGTTCCAGGCTGGGCCCCTTGCTGCGGCGCGCCGCCAACAGGGTGCGGTCGCCGAAGAAAAAGGCGATGATGGCCCCCAGCACCACCCACATCTCATCCGGGATCAAGGCCCAGGCCTGCGCCGCCGCCGCAAAGCCCACAGGATCGGCCGAGGCCCAGACGAATATGCCGATCACCCCCAACGCCATGGCGGGCCGGGGCAGCCGGTTCAGCCCATCGATGAAACTGTCCCACCAGGTGCGTCCCTGGCGGTCGGCGAATTCGGCCCCGAACTGCTGGAACCGGGCCAGCATCTCGCCATGGCGGCTTGTCTCATCCTGCACCTTGTCGCCGGTAAAGGGCGTGATGGCGCCGGCCAATGCCTGCGCCCCGCCGCCGACCACGGCCTGCAACAGCTTGTTCAGCATGGATGTCGATCCTTCAAATGCACAAAGGCGGCGGCAGCCGATCAGGGCCGCCACCGCCTTTGCAGGGATTCCGGGTGGGTGTGGGGAAAGATTATAGGAATAAAGTCAAATTCTCAAGAGAGACGTGATCTGGGCGGAATCAGTGCCTGCCGTACTCTTCGGCAAGAGAAATGCCCTGAGCCGACCAGAGATTGTAGTGTTGCATCTCTTCGTC
>CALRNG020000107.1:0-9471 GCA_943369495.1 Rhizobium sp. Q54 | reverse complement strand
GGCGATGATGCTCTATACGGGCCGTCTGATGCGCCGGGCTGTGCCCTGGGTCCTGGCCCATGGCAGCTACCCGCTGGATATCGCCGCCGAGGTGGCGCGTCTGGCCCCGGTGGTGGAGGAACTGACGGGTCACCTGCCCGATGTCCTGTCGCCCACGGCCCTGAAATGGCTGGCGGAGACGGCGGGCAACTGGTCCAAGGACGGGGTGCCGGGCGATCTGGCCCGCCGCGTCTCGGCCCTGCCGCTGCTGGCGGCCAGCACCGACATCGCGGAAATCGCGGTGGAGGCCAATCGCGACCCGTCGGACGTGGCCAGCCTCTATTTCGACCTGGGCGACCGCCTGGGCCTGGAATATCTGCGGGCCCGCACGGTGGAGGTGAAAGCCGACAACCACTGGCAGCGCCAGGCGGTGGCAGCCTCGCTGGACGATCTGTTCAATTTGCAGGCCCGCCTGACGGCGCGCGTGCTGGTGCAGGTCCAGGGCGGCGGCGACCCGTTCGACGCCTGGGCGGCCCAGCGTCAGGGCCCGCTGGAGCGGATCAACAGCCTGCTGGCCGACCTGCGCGGTGTGGCAGCTCTGGACATCGCCATGCTGGCGGTGGCGGGGCGGCAATTGCGCGGGCTGTTGGCGGGGTAAGCGTTGACGGACGTCGCATGCGCTTCGCTTATGCGACCTACGATGAACCGTAGGTCGCATAAGGCCCACCGGGCCGCATGCGACGTCACCCCCGCTTCGGTGCCGGTCGCGTGGCGACGAACAGCGCCGTGCAGCACAGGATGATGCCGACAATCACGGGCACCCAGGTGCCTTTTGCCGTGAAGAACACCACGACCCAGGACAGGGCCATCACCGTCACCGCCGCGATCTTCGCCCGGGTCGGGATGGCCCTTTGTTCATGCCAGTCGCGCAGCATCGGCCCCCAGCGCGGATGCTCCAGCAGCTTCTGCGCCCGCTCCGGGTGCGAGCGGAAATAGGCCCACAGCGCCACCAGCAGGAACGGCGTCGTCGGCAGGACGGGCAGCACCGTGCCCGCCATGGCCAGCCCCACGCAGACATAGCCAAGCGCGATATAGAAAGGCCGCCAGCGGCGGCGGCTGTTCGGCTCGGTCATCCCGCTATCCGCTGCCAATCGCAAATCATTCGCAACAATGGCGCGGGTGCGGGTGGTTGGCAAGGGCGCTGCCGTGGTAAAAGGGGGGTAGATTAAGGGAGAGCCCCATGACAAGCGACATCCTCTACCTGCTGCCGACCGATTTCGGGGATGAGAAATATCCCGGCCAGCGCTTCTACTGCGCCGATTGCATGTTCATGGAGGGCATCCTGGCCCGGTTCCCGGTCATCGCGGAACGGGTGGAGGTCCGCCGCCATGATTTCCCCCGGCCACGCGCCGAGGTGGTGGCGTTGGTGGGGGAGGCGAACCAGGGCCTGCCGCTGCTGATTTTCGGCGATGATGCCGAGGACGGGTTGGAGACGGGGCGGCATGGCGGCCTGCGCTTTGCTGGCACGCGGGCGGCGATCATGAAGGCGCTGGCGGTGCGGCATGGGATACCGTTGCCGCATCCGTGAGGGGGGCGCCCAGTATGAGGGCCGTAGGATAGACCCAAAATTCGCCGACAGCTAACTTTTGTCTTGTGCGGATGTTAGCTGTAGGCGAACATCAGGGCATGAAAGTCGAGCTGACCAAGGTTGCCCAGAAGGGGCTGGCGAAAATGCCGATAAAGGCCCGTGCGACCTTGCTTGGCAAGTTGCAAGCGGTGGCGGCGGCCCCCTTTGCGCGGCATGCTTTCGATGTGAAAGCGTTGAAGGGCGTGCAGGATACATTTCGTATTCGTCAGGGGGACTGGCGTGCGGTGTATCGCGTGGTCAGGGTCGAAGATCGCATCCTTGTTCTGATCATTGACGTGCGTGGGGAGGTTTATGAATGAATGCCATCAAGCCCTTGTCCGTCACTGCGGAAACCGTCACGCTTGCCCGTACCGACTATGAGGCTTTGCTGGACGAGTTAGAGGAAGCGCACGATCTCGCCCGCATAAGGCAGATTGATGCCGACCTTGCCGCTGGACGCACCGAATTTATCCCCTTTGAGATGGCCGTGGCCCTCTGCGACGGGGCCAACCGGGTCCGTACTTGGCGCAAACACCGGGGCATGACGGCCCGTGATTTGGCGGCACGGGTTGGGATCGCCCCCGGCTATCTCTCTGAAATCGAAACGGGCAAAAAGGCGGGAAGCGTTCAGGTCCTGACCCGACTTGCGGGCGCGCTCAAGGTTGACCTTGATGACCTCGTGGGTGAAGTGCGGGGGGAGTAGGCGGGCGCCCTGGGCGGTTTGGCTGACAGAGGTAGGGTGCGCTGCCAGCATCAGGCTCGCCATCATGAAGGCGTTGGCCGTGCGGTATGGGATACCGGTACCGCATCGGTGAGGATGGTCAGAAGGGTAACTTCATTCCCATTCCCGGCAATGTCTCCGCCGTACTGATGACAATCTCATTGCCATCCGGGTCGGCCAGGACCAGGGCGAAGCCGGACTTGGTTTCGTGGGTTTGCATCAGCGGAGTGATGCCCACGGCGCGCAGCCGCACCTCCTCTGCCGCCGGGTCGTCAGTCAACAGGTGGGCGCAGCCGCTGCCGACCGACGGGTGGTTGTGGCTGCGGTCGTCGGTGAGGACCAAGCGGCCACCGCTGCGCAGAGCGAACCAGGCGGTGTGCCAAACTGTGCCGGTTTCATCCTGGCCCGATAGCGACGCCACCTCATCCCCCAGCAACAGGCGGTAGAGGCCGATGCTGGTGGCCATATCGTGGCAGCGCATGGCGATGGTGCCGGGGGCGAAGGTGGCGGTCATTTGGTTGCCATCCGGTTGCTGTTCTATCCGGAAATACTACCAGACTCGCTACGCAGGGCAAAGGCAAGTGGTCAGCCAGAGGGCGATGTCTAAACCGAGCGCGAGCCCTTGCCCAGAGGGTTGCTCGCTGGTTCGATTCAGTCAGAATCCTCCGAGTTTTCGCAACAGCGGGTTGGCTCCGACAGTCCAAAAAGTGCCCTCTGGGCTGGGTTGTACGCGCTTTCTGACATTCCGTCTTCTCGTAGACGCAAATAGTGCTTCTTGTATCTCAGATTTTCATAGAATAAAATTCCATGTATGCCAACTGCATCTCGTCGACGGATGGGCCTTTCCCATAAGGCGGCGAAAGCTTTCTTGCGCTCATTCTTGTATTTTCTTATCTTTCCAAGATCCTCCTGAAACTGAATTTCTTGTCCCGGTTCAGGAAATATTGAATTGAACTCCTCGTCAGTGGCTTGAAATACACTGAAAGTACAGTTGTTTGCTCCATCAATTATCATTATATTTTTCATTATCTTTTCGGTCATGCGGTAGCCTGTATCGATACGTGAAGCGGTTAGTTTGATAGGGTTTTCGCATGTCTGTCGGGTGCGTGGCTAGAGCTATGCTGGTTCGCCGTTGAAGGCATCGTTATTCGGGTGTCGCTGCAATCAATCCGTTGCAAGCTCTGTGGGACGAGGCATGAACGTCAGTGTTTCAAAAAAGATGGGCGGTCGGGATTTCCCCCAACCGCCCATAAGGTCGATCGCCGTGAAATGACCGGACAACGGCGATCGTAGAGGACCGGAAAAGCTTAAACGCGACGCGGCAGGCTGGCGGCTTCACGGGCGAGGGCCGTGATGCCGGCCCAATCGCCGGCCTTGACCATATTGCCGGGCGTCACCCAGGAACCGCCCACGCACATGACATTGGGCAGGGCCAGGAAGTCAGGCGCGGTGGCGGCGGTGACGCCGCCCGTGGGGCAGAATTTGATCTGTGACAGCGGCGAGGACACGGCCTTCAGCATGTCGATGCCGCCCACCACCGTGGCCGGAAACAGCTTCTGGTGACGGATGCCGCGCGAGAGCAGGTACATCATCTCCGCCGGGGTGGCGACACCGGGCAGATAGGGGATACCGCTATCCAGCACGGCATCGACCAGGACCGGATAGGTACCGGGGCTGACGATGAACTTGGCACCGGCATCGGCCACCTGCGCCACCTGTTCGGGGGTGATGACGGTGCCGGCACCGACCACGGCGCCCGGCACCTGGGCCATGATGCGGATGGCGTCGAGTGCGGCGGGGGAGCGCAGGGTGACTTCCAGCACCGGCAGGCCACCGGCCACCAAGGCCTCGGCCAGCGGCTGGGCATCTTCCAGACGGTCGATGATGATCACCGGAATGACCGGGGCCAGGCTGGCGATGTGGGCGATATCCATGCTCATCTTGTCGGGTTCCGGTCGGATCAGGCGGTGGGGATGGGGGCGGCGAAGCAGGAACCACCCTGTTCGGCCCCGGTGGCGGATGCGCGGAAGGCACCGAACAGGTTGCGGCCCATGCCCCATTCATTGTGCGACAGGTCGGGCACGGTGACGGTGCGGGCGGCAAATTCGGCTTCATCGACCAGCACGGTCAATTCACCGGTTTCGGCATTGAGGCGGATGATGTCGCCATCGCGCACCCGTGCCAGCGGGCCGCCGCCCAGGCATTCCGGCGTGATATGGATGGCGGCGGGCACCTTGCCCGAGGCACCCGACATGCGACCATCGGTGACCAGCGCCACCTTGAAGCCCTTGTCCTGCAACACGCCCAGGCCGGGCGTCAGCTTGTGCAGTTCCGGCATGCCGTTGGCGCGCGGACCCTGGAAGCGGACAACGGCGATGACGTCGCGGTTCAAGGCACCGGCCTTGAACGCGGCCTGTAGGTCATCCTGGCTGTCGAACACGGCGGCGGGAGCCTCGATCACCCGGTGTTCCGGCTTCACGGCGGACACTTTGATGATGCCCCGGCCCAGATTGCCGGACAGAAGCCGCATGCCGCCCGTGCTGTCGAACGGGTCGGCCACGGGGCGCAGCACCTTGGTATCGGCACTTTCCTTCACGCCGGGCCGCCAGGTGGCAACCCCGTGATTGTCCAGGAAGGCGTCCTGGCGATAGGCGTCAAGGCCTTCACCGGCCACGGTCTTCACATCGCCATGCAGCAGGCCGCTATCCAGCAGCTCGGAGATCACGAACTGCATGCCGCCGGCGGCGTGGAAATGGTTCACATCGGCCACGCCATTGGGATAGACGCGGGCCAGCATCGGCACGGCAGAGGACAGGTCGCTGAAATCCTGCCAGTCGATCTGGATACCGGCGGCGGCGGCCATGGCGACCAGATGCAGGGCATGGTTGGTGGACCCGCCCGTGGCCATCAGGCCGATGACGCCATTCACAATGGCCTTTTCATCGATCACGTCACAGATGGGCGTGTATTCATCGCCCAGCGCCGTGATCCTGGCCGCACGCTCGGCAGCGGCGACGGTCAGCGCATCGCGCAGCGGCGTGTTAGGATTGATGAAGGATGAGCCCGGCAGATGCAGGCCCATGATTTCCATCAGCATCTGATTGGAATTGGCCGTGCCATAGAAGGTGCAGGTGCCCGGCCCGTGATAGCTCTGCGACTCCGCCTCCAGCAGCGCGTCACGACCCAGCTTGCCCTCCGCATACAATTGCCGGACCTTGGCCTTTTCCGGGTTGGACAGGCCAGAGGTCATCGGGCCGGCGGGCACGAAAACGGCGGGCAGATGGCCGAAGGACAGGGCGCCGATGAACAGGCCCGGCACGATCTTGTCGCAGACACCCAGATAAAGGCCCGCGTCGAACATGTTGTGCGAGAGCGCGATGGCCGTCGACATGGCGATGACATCGCGGGAAAACAGCGACAGTTCCATGCCGGGCTGACCCTGGGTCACGCCATCGCACATGGCGGGCACGCCGCCCGCGAACTGCGCAACGGCGCCGGCCTTGCGCACGGCATCCTTGATCAGGGCCGGATAGCGTTCCAGCGGCTGATGCGCCGACAGCATGTCGTTATATGCCGAGACAATGGCGATGTTCGGCTCGGTCCCCGACTTCAGCTTGGCCTTGTCGTCAGGGCCACAGGCCGCAAAACCATGGGCCAGATTGCCACAGGCGAGCGTACCGCGTTTGGGCCCCTTGCCGGCGGCGGCGCGGGTCTGCTCCAGATATTTGGACCGGGTCGCCGCACTGCGGGCGATGATCCGGTCGGTGACGCGGCGGATAGCGTCCTGTGTCATCTTGAACTTCCTCCTTCAGGGGCGCCCGGCACAGGCCAGGGGGTTACGGCGCCCACCAGATGGAAACGGGGACCTGGGTCTGGTGCAGCACGGCGCGGACGGGGGCGGCCTCAACCGGCCCCGGCTTCAGCGCGTCGTCCAGAACGGCCTTCTTCTTGTCACCGGTGATCAGCAGGGCCACGGCGCGGGCACGCAGCAGTTCCGGCAAAGTCAGGGTGATGCGGGCGGGCACACCACCGGCGGGGGTGACGGCGGCCACGGCCAGACCCAGCGACCCGCTCAACGCCTCGGCTAGACCGGTGGCACCGGGGAAGAAGCTCGCCGTGTGGCTGTCCTCCCCCATGCCTAGCAGGACAAGGTCATAGGGGCGCGGCATGGTGGCCAGCCGGCTGCTGGTACGGGCCAGACCGTCGGCGGGCGTGGCGCCCACACTTTTCAGGCCAACGACGGTGGCACCCTTGGCCACAGCGATGGCCAGCGTCCGGCGGACCATCGCCTCATTGCTGGCGGGATCGTCCAGATCGACCCAGCGCTCATCCGACAGGGTCAGATAGACCTTGTTCCAGGGCAGGTCATAGGTATCCAGCCGCGCGAACAGGTCGGCGGGCGTGGTGCCACCGGACAGGACCAGGGAGGCGCGGCCGTATGTGGCCACCGCATCACGGATCAGGCCCCCAATATGGTCGGCGAAGGCGGTGACGAGCGATGCCTTGTCGGCATGGGCATTAATAGTCGGCATCGTTCCACCGCCGATCATCGCGGGCCAGCAGCAGGGCCGCCGACAGGGGCCCCCAGCTTCCGGCGGGATAGGGTTCCGCCACCTGATCGGCGTCCTTCCAGCCCTTCTGGATGGTGTCGATCCAGGCCCAGGCGGCATCCACCTCGTCCCGGCGCATGAACAAGGACGGGTTGCCGCGCACCGTGTCCATCAGCAGACGTTCATAGGCATCGGGATACCGGTCCTTGAATGTCTCCGCATAGGACAAGTTCAGGGGCACCGACCGCAGGCGCAGGCCACCGGGGCCGGGCACCTTGGTCATGATCGACAGATTCACGCCCTCATCCGGCTGCAAGCGGATGACCAGCCGATTGGCCGTCAACTCACCGGCGCCGCGCCCGAACACATTGTGCGGCACGGCCTTGAACTGGATCACAATCTCGGAATAGCGGGTGGGCATGCGCTTGCCGGTGCGCAGGTAGAAGGGAACCCCGCCCCAGCGCCAATTATCCACCTCCGCCTTGATGGCGACGAAGGTCTCATTGTTGGAGGCAGCACCCAGCTCTTCTGCATAACCGGGGACGGTCTTGCCCTCAATCGCGCCCTGGCGGTACTGGCCGCGTACGGTCTTGGCCTTCACCTCCTGTGCGGTGATGGGGCGCAGGGCGCGCAGGACCTTGATCTTCTCATTGCGGATCATGTCCTCCGTCAGGGATGACGGCGGTTCCATGGCAACGAGGCACAGCAGCTGCAGGAAGTGGTTCTGCACCATGTCGCGCAGCGCGCCGGCCTTGTCATAATATTCGGCCCGGCCCTCGACGCCGACCTTCTCGGCCACGGTAATCTGCACATGGTCGATATAGTTGGCGGACCAGAGCGGTTCGAACAGGGCATTGCCAAAGCGCAGCACCATCAGGTTCTGCACAGACTCCTTGCCCAGATAATGGTCGATGCGGAAGATCTGCTCTTCCTTGAAAATGGCGCCAACCTCGTTATTGACGGTATTGGCCGAGGCCTGGTCCTTGCCGATCGGCTTTTCCAGGACGACGCGCGTCTTGGGGCAGATCAGGTCAGCTTCTTTGATGTTACGGCAGATGGCGCCGAACAGGACAGGCGAGGTCGCCAGATAAAAGACGCGGGCCTTGTCGCCGCCATCCTTCAGAGCGTCGACCAGCAGCGGCCAGTTGCCGCCCGGCTTGGTCGCGTCCAGCGGCACATAGGTGATGCGGCCCAGGAAGCGGGTCAGCACGGCCTGATCGATATCCTCGGCGGGAATGAACTGCCCCAGCGCCTTGGTGATCTGCGCCCGGAAGGCATCGGTATTCTGATCGGTGCGGGACACGCCGATAATGCGGCTGTCATCGGTCAGCTGATGGTCGCGTTCACGATAGTACAGGGCGGGCATCAGCTTGCGCAGGGCCAGATCGCCCGTGCCGCCGAACACCACATAGTCAAAGGGATTAACCTGCATCACATCAGCCATGGCACCCGGCCCGCCCGTCCCTTGATTTCCGACCGTTCATCGGCCGAGGCGGCGCGCGGTCCGCGCCGTCTTCTAGGATGAATGTAGCAGAATTACCGAAGGGGGCAAGCGGCGACTACGTAGTCCATTGGCATTTCCGGCATTCGTGCGCATGTTTGTGACCGGCATGCTGCGCTGCGGCGTAACTTTACTACGCCAATTGCCCTATAGAAGGCATTTCGGGGGCGGAACGGGCCAGCATCTGCGGGCAGGGGTGCCCCGCTGTTACCGCCTGTATGGCGGCCTTGCTAAATCCGGCTGGATTTCGTGTAATTCCCTTACATGGCCCTGTTGGTTGGCTGATACCATCTCCCGAAGAGTTTCGCTCTTCGGGAGATGGTTCGGCGGCGCTGGCGATTGAGGTCGGTGATCGGTTGCGATCACCGGGACTTGGGGAAAACAGGTTTGGGGGAGTGCCCGACGTGCTTGAACGTATCCGCGCCATGCAGTCCGGTCTGCGCCGATCCGAACAGAAGATCGCCGAAGTGGTACTGAAACGCCCGCATTCGGTGGTCAACGCCTCCGTGGCGGAGGTGGCGCGGGAGGCGCAGGTCAGCCAGCCGACGGTGGTGCGCTTCTGCCGTTCCATTGGCTGTGCGGGTTTCCAGGATTTCAAGTTGCGTCTGGCCCAGGATCTGGCTACCGGCACGCCCTATGTGCATGAGGAGGTGCGGCCCGACGATGCCGTGGTCGATGTCGCCGCAAAGGTCCTTAACCGCTCCATCGCGTCCTTGACGCGGGTGCGCAACCATACCAACCCGGAAGCGCTGGAGGCGGCGGTCCGCATTCTGGCCGAAGCACAGCGCATGGAATTCTATGGTTTCGGCGCCTCTGGCGTGGTGGCCATGGATGCGCAGAACAAGTTCTTCCGCCTAGGCATTCCGTGCGTCGCCTATACCGATTTCCATGTGCAGGCCATGTCCGCCACGCTGCTGGGTCCCAATGCGGCGGCCCTTGTCATTTCCCATACGGGCCGCACGCGAGAGCTGCTGCGGTCGGTTGATCTGGCGCTGGACAGCGGGGCCAAGGTGGTGGCGCTGACGTCCGGCGGCTCACCCCTGGCGGAAAAGGCCACCGTATCGCTGCTGGTCGATGTGGTGGAAGATACCAG
>CALRNG020000106.1:0-9585 GCA_943369495.1 Rhizobium sp. Q54 | reverse complement strand
TGGATGGGCATCGCGGCCAGGGCCGCCGCTGCCAGGAACATCCATCTACGCCATCTGCCTTGGGTCATTACCCTCCCCCGATGGCCGCCATGGTGGCATGGGCCGGGGTCGGCTTTCCAGGGGTAAGGGACCGGCGCTTTGGTGTTAGGCCAACGGGCAGGGGACAGGTTGGCCGGGGACAGGGGCTTGCCTGGCGCCTTTCCCGCCAACCCCTTGATGGAACGTTAACCGCGATCCGACGAAACGCAGGGCAGCCCCACCTTCTGCACTCTACCGAAGCCAGTGCAAAACGAATATATTGCGCCGCGAAACAGCCCGGCCACCCATGTTCCCGTTCAGTTGAACGGTCGACAGGGTTGCCGGGCGTTTTTCATGCGCGAACCCCGATCCGGCGGACATAGTCATTGGGCGGCGCGCGACCAGCACCAGGCACGCAGGACCGTACCCATGCAATTGCGCAACATCGCCATCATCGCCCACGTCGACCACGGCAAGACCACGCTCGTGGACATGCTGCTGAAGCAGTCCGGCACCTTCCGTGAAAACCAGCAGGTCGCCGAGCGCGCCATGGACAGCAACGACCTGGAGCGTGAGCGCGGCATCACGATCCTGGCCAAGTGCACGTCCGTCGTCTGGAACGACGTCCGCATCAACATCGTCGATACGCCGGGCCACGCCGATTTCGGCGGCGAGGTGGAGCGTATCTTGAACATGGTGGACGGTGTCTGCCTGCTGGTGGATAGCGCCGAAGGCCCGCTGCCCCAGACCAAGTTCGTGCTGGGCAAGGCCCTGAAGCTGGGCATGCGCCCGATGGTCGTCGTCAACAAGATCGACCGTTCGGACGCGCGCCCCGACGAAGTGCATAATGAGATTTTCGACCTGTTCGCCTCGCTGGACGCCAGCGACGATCAGCTGGACTTCCCCACCCTGTTCGCCTCGGGCCGCAATGGCTGGGCCGTCACCAGCCTGGATGACGAGCGCAAGGACCTGACCCCGCTGTTCGAACTGATCGTCAATCACGTCCCGGCCCCCAAGGTCGGCAGCGTGGACGAGCCGTTCACCATGCTGGCCACCACCCTGGAAGCCAACCCGTATCTGGGCCGCATCCTGACGGGCCGCATCCAGTCCGGCCGCGTCAAGACCAACATGGCCATCAAGTCCCTGTCCCGCGACGGCAAGCTGATCGAGCAGGGCCGCGCCTCCAAGGTGCTGGCTTTCCGCGGTCTGGAGCGTGTGCCGGTCGAAGAGGCGCAGGCCGGTGACATCGTCGCCATCGCCGGTCTGGTGAAGACCACCGTCGCTGACAGCATCGTCGATATGAGCGTCGATACCGCCCTGCCGGCCCAGCCGATCGATCCGCCGACGCTGGCCATGACCTTCTCGGTCAATGACAGCCCCCTGGCCGGTCGCGAAGGCGACAAGGTCACCAGCCGCATGATCCGCGACCGTCTGATGCGCGAGGCCGAGGGCAACGTCGCCCTGCGCATCCGCGAGACCGAGAGCGCCGACGCGTTCGAGGTTGCCGGCCGTGGCGAATTGCAGCTGGGCATCCTGATCGAGACGATGCGCCGTGAGGGCTTCGAGCTGTCGATCAGCCGCCCGCGCGTCGTCATGAAGACCGACGCCAACGGCCAGCGCCTGGAGCCGATCGAGGAAGTCGTCGTCGATGTGGACGAGGAATTTTCCGGCGTCGTCGTCCAGAAGGTGGCCGAGCGCAAGGGCGAGATGCTGGAGATGCGTCCGTCGGGCGCCGGTAAGGTGCGCCTAGTGTTCCATGTTCCGTCGCGTGGCCTGATCGGCTATCAGGGCGAGTTCCTGACCGATACGCGCGGCACCGGCGTCATCAACCGCCTGTTCCATGATTATGCCCCGTACAAGGGCACGATCCCCGGCCGCCGCAACGGCGTGCTGATCTCCAATGCCGAGGGCGAGGCCGTGGCCTACGCCCTGTGGAACCTGGAAGATCGCGGCCCGATGATGATCGAGCCCGGCTGGAAGGTCTATGAGGGCATGATCGTCGGCGAGCACACCCGCGAGAACGACCTTGAGGTCAATGTTCAGAAGGGCAAGAAGCTGACGAACATCCGCACCACCAGCAAGGACGAAGCCGTCGTCCTGACGCCGCCCATCCGCATGGCGCTGGAAAAGGCCCTGGCTTACATCCAGGACGACGAGCTGGTGGAAGTGACGCCGAAGTCCATCCGCCTGCGCAAGAAGCTGCTGGACCCGAACGCTCGCAAGCGCGCCGAACGTCAGGCCGAAGCCAGCTGATCGCTGGGTTTGGTTTGAGAAGACGAGGGGGAGGCCTGGAGACAGGCCTCCCCTTTTTTGTTTCGGGGTGTGGGTGACGGGGACTGGCACTGGTGGTATCCTGTCCACGCCGAAGGGATGCGGGAGTTCGGACATGACCAAAGCCCAATTTGAAACCATCAAGGTCGCGCTGGCGGAATATACCCGCAAAGCGACGGCATCCGCAGCGCAAGCGCGGAAAACCCTCGTTCAGGAGGGCATCTATGATCGCGATGGCAAATTGAACGCCAATTACCGTGAAGAGCAGACCAAAGCATCCTGATGAGCCGGCTGCAAACTGCCTTTGTCCTCGGATATCACGGGTGTGAAAGGGAGGTTGGCGAAGCTGTACTCGCCGGCAAAACCGGGCTGACTGCCAGTGAACAGAAATATGATTGGCTGGGACCCGGCATATACTTCTGGGAGGCTGATCCCGTCCGGGCCCGTGAATGGGCTGTGGAAAAAGCAAGACGCAGAAAACTTACCGAGCCGTTTGTGATCGGAGCTGTAATCGATCTTGGCAATTGTCTGGATATGATGTCACGCGAGAGCCTGAACCTGCTCGCTCTTGCTTATCAATAACTTCGAGATACCCATGATGCCGACCCGAGCCTTGGGCCGTTGCCGGAAAACCAACGAGCCCACGACGGGGACGGCGACCGGCTTCTGCGATTTCTGGACTGCGCCGTTATCCGCCGCCTTCACGCCTCCATCGACAGCACGCCGCAGCGGTTCGATTCCGTAAGAGGTCTGTTTTCGGAGGGTGCGGACCTATTCCCTGGCAGCGGCTTCAAGCAGAAGACACATATTCAGATCGCGGTCCGCAACGCCGTATCCATCAAAGGGTATTTCAGGGTCGGCCCATAAGCCGCCCCTTCCCTCACGCCTCCATCAACAAATCCCGGCCATTGGCAACCCGCTTCATCATGCTGGCCCGCAGCTTGTTCATGGCGCGGCTTTCCAGCTGGCGGACGCGTTCCTTGGAGACGCCCAGGGCGCGGCCCAGTTCCTCCAGCGTCGCCCCTTCGTCGCGCAGGCGGCGTTCGGCGATGATCTGGCGTTCGCGCGGCGACAGTTCGCCCAGCGCCTCCGCCAGCCATTTGGACCGCATGCGCCCGTCGCGCATACCGATGACGATATCTTCCGGGTTGGGGCGGGTGTCGGGCAGGATGTCCTGCCATTCCGCCTCGCCATCCATGGCCATGGTGGCGTTCAGCGACTGGTCACAGGCGGCCAGCCGCATCTCCATCGTCTCCACCTCACGCGCGTCGATATCCAGCTCGACCGCGATCTGCTGGCGCGCATCGGTGGACAGATGTTCGGACGACGGATTGTCGGCGATCTTGGCGCGCAGGCGGCGCAGGTTGAAGAACAGCGACTTCTGCGCCGCCGTCGTTCCGGTCCGCACGATGGACCAGTTGCGCAGGATATGATCCTGCATGGCCGACCGGATCCACCAGGCGGCATAGGTGGAGAAACGGACATCGCGTTCCGGCTCAAACCGGCCCGCCGCCTGCATCAGACCGACATTGCCTTCCTGCACCAGATCGCCCATAGGGATGCCGTAATGGCGAAAGCGCGTGGCGGTGGCGATTACCAGACGGGTGTAGGAGCGCACCAGTTCGTGCAGCGCCTTCTCATCCCCCTTTTCCCGCCAGCGACGGGCCAGATCCAGCTCATGATCGCGCGCCAGAAGCGGCTCCTTCATGGAAGCGCGGATATAGGCCATGTTGGCACGCTGGGTCTCCGGATCGTCGATAGACGCCATCGCTCTCTCTCCCTCGCTGGATCATCGGGGGGCAATTGCCCTTGCTTGATCCTTGATACGAGGGGGGAGGACTGTCGGATCACCGGCCCGGAAGTTTTTTCAGGCCTCCGCCAGTTCCAGCATCTGACCGTCGGGCGCGAAACAGGCGCAGATCAGACGGCCACCGAACCCGGCCCCGCCATCCAGGCTGGCCGTATGGTCAGTGACGGTCGGCCCAGGCCCATGCGTCGGGTCATAACCGCGCACAACGCGGCGGAAGCCATTATAGGGTTCCACGATGCGGGCAAAGGAACTGCCGCCCCACCAGAAGATGTCGGCCTGCATATGCAGTGGCTTGGCCGGGTCCAGCCCGGCATTGACGAACAGCAGGTCTGTCGGCGCCCCGTCATCGGCACTTGTATAGGCACAGCGGCGCACCGCGCTCAGCAGGTTGTCATGGCCGGGCGCAGCGCGCATGGCCGCCCGCAGTTCCCCGGTCCAGCGGGCCAGCGTCACGGCCCCTTCCTTCGCGGAAACCAGCCCATATTGGGCACTGCCGCCATAGGCCGCCAGCGTCGTATCCAGCCCCTGGCTGATCATCCATTGCAGCACGGCGGCGGGGTCGGGCGCGAACTGCAGCTGCAAAAGCTTCTGCCACATTTCCTCCTGCCCACCGCGTAAGTAAACGATGTCGGTCGCCACCACGCCGCGCCGGGCCATGATCTCCCGCCGGAAGGACAGCAACTCCTCAAAGGTTTCGCGCACGGCCGCACCCCGGCCGATCATGTTGCCCAGATAGACCAGCCGGTCGCCGGGCAGGAAGCGCTTGCCGACATCATCATGCAGGGCTGCCAGACGCGCCGCCTCGCCATGAATGGCGCCCACCGCCCACACACGGCGCGGCCGACCCAGCAAGGCGTATTTGCGATCATCCGACATGGGGACCCGGCAGCTTTATCTTCACGTTGACAGTGTAGGGCTTGCGGCGGTGCAAAAAAAGGGGCGTTCAACCTGCGAACGCCCCTTTCATACTAAATACCCTGCCTTTTTAACAGCGGGATGCTTGATCTTGTAGGTGTACCCCGATCAAGCTGCCTTGCTCAGCACGGCTTCCAGCTTCTCCGTGGCCTTGCGCTCGTCGATCTTCTCGACAACCGCCAGCTCACGGGCCAAACGCTCCAGCGCGGCGTGATAGATCTGCCGCTCGCTGTAGGACTGGTCGGACTGGTCCTCACCGCGATACAGGTCGCGCACGACCTCCGCGATGGAAACCGGGTCGCCGGAATTGATCTTCGCTTCATATTCCTGGGCGCGGCGGCTCCACATGATGCGCTTGATCTTGCTGGGACCCTGCAGGGTCTCCATCGCGACCTTGATCCGGTCCTTGGTGGATAGGCGGCGCAGGCCGGAGGCCTTGGCCTTCGCCACGGGAACCTTCAGCGTCATCCGTTCCTTCTCGAACTGGATGGCGTACAGCGTCACGCTCATGTCGGCGATGCTGTGGGTTTCGATCCCGATGATCTGACCCACACCATGGGCCGGATACACAACATGATCCCCGGTGGTGAAATCTAGGCTTTCGGACATGTTCGGTTGCTCTCTTCTTCCGCGCGGGGCTGCGCGCCACGGGAACAAAAATGACTGGAGCCCCGACCGCACGGGCGGCGGGACACCTTTTCTGACGAAACACTGCGATGGCGAAAGCGGTCGGCACATCAAGCCACGATCACGGGCGCCGTGCCGATCCTCGCTTGATGCAATATAGTCGATGTTACGTCCACATGACAGAGGCGGAACGCATTGTTCGCCATAAGTTCCGCGCAGGGCGCGTTATGTCGGTCATGCGCTCATCGCATGGGCATCCGCGGATTTCTTAACCGGCGGTCAATAATTTTTGCCAGCGGCCCCTTCACCGGCTCCCATCACACTGCCGAGGGCGGCGGGTGCCGCCACTCGGCGCCTGAGGGAACACGAAAATCTTACTTACCCGGCTTGGCGCTGAAATGCTTGGCGAACTTGTCGGGCACGCCCTTCCAGTCGTCGGCGTCGGGCAGCGGGTCCTTGCGGCGATTGATGACGGGCCACTGGCCGGCATATTCGCGGTTCATGGCCAGCCACTGTTCAGCGCGCGGATCAGTGTCGGGCAGGATGGCCTCTGCCGGGCATTCCGGCTCGCACACGCCGCAATCGATGCATTCGTCGGGATGAATGACCAGCGTATTCTCACCCTCGTAGAAGCAGTCCACAGGGCAGACTTCGACGCAGTCAGTGTACTTGCACTTGATGCAGGCCTCGGTAACGACGTAGGGCATCCCCGGAACTCCAAGAAACGTGGCGCGCACGACGGGTTTGATCAGGGGCAGAGGTAGACAATCCGCGGCCTGTGCGCAACTGCCTGCTTGGTCTGACCCGACATGCAGCACGAAATGGGCTTGGCGCCCTGCCCTCCTCCCCCTACCTTTGCCCTCATGATGACCGACGAAAAACGCCACGCCCCCGCCACCCTGCGCAACCGCCAGCCGCTGCTCGACGCGCTGCGCCCGTTTTTGCCGGAAACTGGCCTGCTGCTGGAAATTGCCAGCGGCAGCGGGGAGCATGCGGTTTTCCTATCCGAAAACCTGCCCGCCCTGACCGTGCAGCCCAGCGACCCGGACGAGGAAGCCCGCGCCAGCATCCGCGCCTGGGCCGCAGACGCGGACTTGCCCAACCTTAACCCGCCCCTCCCTCTGGACGCCGCCCATCCTGACGCCTGGCCCGATATCCGGCCCGACGCCATGTTGTGCGTCAACATGATCCATATCGCCCCATGGGAGGCCGCCATCGGTCTGTTCACGGGTGCGGGCCACCGCTTACGCACCGGCGCACCCTTGTGCCTTTACGGCCCCTATAAGCGGGGCGGACAGCATACATCCGACAGCAACGCCACCTTCGACGCCGACCTGAAGGCGCGCAACCCCGCCTGGGGCGTGCGCGACCTGGAGGTGGTGGTTGATCTGGCGGCGCAGCACGGGTTTGCAGGGCCGGAGGTCATCCAGATGCCGGCCAACAACCTGACCCTGGTGTTCCGCCGCGCGTGAGTGTAAAGGCTCGTTGTATTTGAATGAACATAACGATAGGCTGACGCCCATCCTTCCCATGCCAGGATGCATCATGGTCCGTTTCCGCCTTTCCTCGCTTCTGATGGCACTGTCGCTGCTGCTGGTGCCGCAGTCCGTGGCCCGGGACATTACGGTCTATGCCGCCGCCAGCCTGAAGACGGCCCTGGATGAGGCGCTGCTGGCCTACAAGGCGCAAACGGGCAATGGCGCCACCGCCGCCTATGCCGGCAGTTCAGCCCTTGCCAAACAAATCGAGGCGGGGGCGCTGGCGGATGTCTTCATCTCCGCCGATCAGGATTGGATGGATTATCTGGCCAAGGCCGGGCTGGTTCAGGCTGATAGCCGCTTCACCTTCCTGGGCAATCAGCTGGTGCTGGTCATGGAGCGGTCGCAGGCCCGGCGTCAGACCATCAATGGCAATCTGGATATCGCCGCACTGTTAAATGGCAAGCGGCTGGCTGTCGGCGATGTCAATGCCGTGCCCGCCGGCCGCTATGCCAAGGCGGCGCTGACCAAGCTGGGCCTGTGGCCGCAGGTGTCGGACGCGCTGGCCCCGACGGAAAATGTCCGCGCCGCCCTGGCGCTGGTGGCCCGCGGTGAGGCGGGGGCTGGCATCGTCTATGCCACCGATGCGCGGGTGGAACCCGGCGTGGCCATTGTCGGCGTCTTCCCCGCCGACAGCCACGCGCCGATCGAGTATCCTGTGGCCCTGCTGAAGGGGGCCGATAAGGCCGCCAGCCAGCCGCTGCTGGACTTCCTGAAGACAGAAGAAGGGTGGCGCCACTTCACCAACCAGGGCTTCACGGTGCTGACCAGATAATGGGGAGCTTCACGGCGGAGGAGATGACGGCCATCTGGCTGTCGGTGAAGGTGGCCTGCTGGGCCACCGCCGTCAGCCTGGGACCCGGCATCCTGGTCGCCTGGGTACTGGCCCGCCGGTCCTTTCCCGGTCGTATCCTGCTGGATGCGTTGGTCCATCTGCCGCTGGTTCTGCCGCCGGTGGTCACCGGCTATCTGCTGTTGCTGCTGTTCGGGCGCAAGGGACCGGTGGGGCAGGTGCTGGCCGACTTCGGCATCGTATTCTCCTTCAACTGGACCGGGGCCGTGCTGGCCTGTTCCGTCATGGCCTTCCCCCTGCTGGTCCGTGCCATCCGCCTGTCGATGGAGGCGGTGGATACAAGGCTGGAGGAAGCAGCGGCAGGCCTGGGCGCCCCGCCCTGGGCGGTATTCCTGACCGTCACCCTGCCCTTGTCCCTGCCCGGCATCCTGTCGGGCGCCATCCTGTGCTTTGCCAAGGCGTTGGGGGAGTTCGGGGCCACCATCACCTTCGTGGCCGCCATCCCCGGCGTCACCCAGACCTTGCCCGCCGCCATCTATGGCCTGACCCAGGTGCCGGGCGGCGATGCGGCGGCTCTGCGCCTGACGCTGGTGGCCGCCTTGATCGCCATTATCGCGGTGACCGCCAGTGAGCTGCTGGCGCGGCGCGTGCGTCGGCAGGTGGAGGGGCGGGATGCTTGACCTGTCGCTGAACCACCGTATCGGGACCTTCACGCTCACCGCCGACCTGTCCATCGGCCCCGGCGTCACGGCCATCACTGGCCCGTCGGGGGCGGGCAAGACAACGCTGCTGTCCTTGATCGCCGGCCTGACCCGGCCCCGTACCGGGCGGATCGTACTGGACGGCAGGGTCCTGGTCGATACGGGTCACCGCATCTGGCTGCCCCCGCACCGCCGCCATATCGGGCAGGTGTTTCAGGAAGCCCGCCTGTTCCCCCATCTGAATGTCCGCCATAATTTACTCTATGGAAGGCTGTTCGGTGGACGCCGGGGGGCCGGGCCATCGCTGGACAGCATTGTGGAGCTGCTGGACATCGCTCCCCTGCTGCACCGCCGCCCGCGTGATCTGTCGGGTGGGGAACGGCAGCGGGTGGCCATCGGCAGGGCGCTGTTGTCCAACCCGTCCCTGCTGCTGCTGGACGAACCGCTGTCAGCCCTGGACCCCGCCCGCAAGGCCGAGCTTTTGCCCTACCTGCAGCGCCTGCGCGACGGCACCGGCCTGCCCATGCTGTATGTCACCCATCAGCGCGAAGAGGTGGCGGCCCTGGCAACGGCGTGGCTGCGCGTCGATCACGGGGTGGTGACGGCGGATCAATAGCCCACTGTCACCTTCACCGCCGGCCCATGGCCCAGAACACCCAGCAGTGCGTCGAGCAGACCCGACGCACCGAAGCGGAAAGTGGCAGGCGATGCCCAGCCCGGCCCGCAGATGTGATCCGCCAGGGCCAGATATTGTGCTGCCGTCTCCACATCGCGGATGCCGCCCGACGCCTTGAAGCCCACAGGTCGCCCGGCCTCCTGGCAAGCGGTCAGCATGATGCGCGCTGCCCCCGGCGTGGCACCAGCCGGCACCTTACCGGTAGACGTCTTCAGAAAGTCTGCCCCGGCTGCCAC
>CALRNG020000105.1:0-9585 GCA_943369495.1 Rhizobium sp. Q54 | reverse complement strand
GACCGCCCTGCGCAGCACGGGCGTGGGCTGGGCCGGTGGCGCGGGCCGCATCGGTGGTATCATTGCCCCCCTGTTCGGCGGCATGGCATTGGCGTCGTCCTTTACGCTGGAGGTCACGCTGGCCATGATCGCCATCCCGCCGGTCGCCGTGGCCCTGCTGGTCCTGCTGCTGAAGCCGATCCGGCGCGACGGCGCACCCGCCGCAAAGCCGGCCGTGGCGTAACGTTTCCCGGTCTGGCGGTATCCGCCGCCAGACCGGAACCCGGCATCATCGGGTGCGCAGGCTTTCCCCGGGCACCCAGGTGCCATGGAAGGTGGTCCGCACCCGCATCGGCATGTAAAGCCGGGCCACCGGCCCCGCCGTCACATCCTGGGCATCCAAAATCACCAGTTCGCTGAGGTTAGTTTCCAGCCAGTTGACGATGACCAGCAGCCAGCCATCCCCCTCCGGCGCGCCCGGATAACGGGCCACGAATTGCGGTTCATGGACAGAGGCGCCGGGACCGGGATGCCAGCGCGTGACTTCCCCGCTGCGCAGATCGACGCAGCCAATGGCAGACGACCCGTCCGGCCCGCGCCCCACGATCAGGAAACCGTGACGGCATTCCTGTCCCTGGTAACGGTCATCGGTGCGCGGCATCTCGCCCGGCGTATTGATGATCCGCCGCCGCTGGAACCCGTCGCCATCGCTGGTCAGATCGAAGCTGAGGCGCGACAGGAAGGGCGGACAGCCTTCGACATGCTGCCCCTCCGGGGTGGGGAAGAACGGAAAACAGTTGCCATCGTAATAGCAGGCATCCAGATGGACCGTCCCGCCATCCTCCCAGGCGTTCATCATATGGCTGAGACAGCCGGCTGGCCCCCGTAACCAGCGTATATCCTCCCGCGTGCCGCCGCGCTTCACCAGCGCAACCACGACCTGTTCGTCGGGGTGCCACTCATAGAAGGTGCCGCCGCGCTTCAGATTTTCCACATCCGCGATCAGCGGCATGAAGGGGAAAATGGCCCAGTTTGGCGTCACCGCGAAATCATGGACCAGGGATGCATAGGGCATCTCGAACCAGATCTCATCCAGAATGCGGCCTTGATCATCGATATCATAGAAGACGATATCGCGCGTCCCGTCACCGCGCGCCTGATAGGAATAGGTCAGCAGGCGTCCATCGTCAGGATACCATTTCGGATGCGCCGTCAGGGAGGTGGCGCGGACCTTGCCGCCGAAATCATAACGACCGATAGGGTCCAGCGTGTTGCGGTCCACCTCGAACGGCAGGTCATCCTCCTTCAGCACCAGCAGCCGGCCATTATGGAAGATCACGTTGGTGTTGGCCGTGCCCCCGCTGACACCCTTGACCGACGGGTCGTCGGTGAAGCGGTTGCGATACAGCCCGAACAGCGACCGACCGGCCTTGGCTTGAGCGATATAGCGATCATTGCGGACCCAGCGGCTGCGGTAGCAAACGACGCTGTTCTTGATACGGAACATGTGCGCCATGCCTTCGCCATCGATGAAGATGTCACTGCCCAGCATGGGCGGGTATTGCCGGTCGGGTCCTGCCCGGTACCAGGTGCCATCCAGGCCGGCGGGCACCGCCCCTTCGATCAGTTCCAGCGCCTCGACCGTTGATTCCAGGCGCAACGGCTTTGCCCAACCCTGATAGGCCGGGATATCGGGAAAACGGACTTCCATTGATTTCTCTCCCTCGGCCATCCGCGGGGTCACGGGTGACCGTGATTGCGACAGCGCTCTCGTCCGCCAGCCGGTGGGACAGCCTCCGGACGCGACACGAATCGCTGTCTTATTGCGATAATCATTGAATGATCAATATTATGACCCGGCTGTCAATGCGCAACGCGCCGAATCTCTGCTCATTGATACCGGACCCTGAAAGGCCAGAAATGGCCGTTCCCGTTTGAAAGGCGAAAGCCGACCGGTCATGGCCCCAAAGCCGGGCCGGTCGTGAATTCAGTGGCAGCCAGGAACCGGATCGCCTACCATGGGATGCATCGACCGGGCGGGAATCATGAAAAAATATCAAATAAATACAATGCATTATAAAGAGACGTCAAACCGAACTCCATCAAGCGCCGGCCCAGAATGGCACGACAGGGGCCAGATCGCAAAAGGGTGGTCGATTTAGCCGATCATCCGCTTGCCAAGACACATATCATTGAGCTATCAATGATCTCATTGATAAATCAACAAGCGTATGCGCCGCCGTGCCCCGTGTCCGTCAGGCGCATCGCAGGGGGAGGAAATCCACATGAGGCACTCAATGGCGCACCGGCTGACCGGCGCCAGCACCCTGGCCGTCCTTGCCGCCCTGGCCAATCCCGCCGCCGCACAGGACGCCGCCGGCGCGCCGCCGCAAACGCTCGACTCACTTCAAGAGATCATCGTCACCGGCACCCGCCTGCCCGTGACCGGTTTTGCGGCCCCGACGCCGGTGACGGTGGTGGGCGAGGTGGAGCTGCAGCGCCAGGGCGTGTCCAATGTGGCCGACCTCCTGAACACCCTGCCCTCCTTCCGGCCGCAATCGACCCCGGCGACGGTCGGTATCTTCTCCAGCAATGCCGGTGCCAATCTGGCCGACCTGCGCGGCCTGGGCGCGCAACGCACGCTGGTGCTGGTCAACGGCCGCCGTTTCGTTGCCAGCACCATCGCCGGCAGCGGCAACTCCCCGTCGGGTTCCGTCGACCTGAACCTGATCCCGACCGTCCTGATCGAACGAAGCGAAGTGGTCACCGGCGGCGCCTCCGCAGCCTATGGGTCCGATGCGGTTGCTGGCGTCGTCAACGTCATCCTGAACACCAGTCTACAAGGCGTGCGCGGCAGCGTGCAGTATGGACTGTCGCAGGAAGATGACAATCGCGAAGTCTATGCCACCCTGGCCGGCGGCACCGATTTCGCCGATGGCCGTGGCCATGTCGTGATCGGTGGTGAGTACTCCAACAACAAGGGCATGGGCGACTGTTACAGCCGCGACTGGTGTGCCGAAAGCTACAACGCCATTTCCAACCCGACGCCGCAGACCAACGGTCTGGCGCGCCAGATCCTGCTGCCCAATGCCCGTACGGCGACTGCGTCCTTCAACGGCCTGATCACGACGGGCGTGCTACGCGGGATCGAGTTCCGGCCCGACGGTAGCTATTTCAACCATGATTACGGCACCTATTATGCCACCGGCCCCGCCTTCTCCAATGGCGGTCTGTTCCAGTCGGGTGGCAGTGCCGATCCGGTGAACGGCTTCTATAACAACTTCCCGCTGGTGGCGCCGGTCGAGCGCTATTCCGGCATGATGCATGCCAAGTACCAGGCCACGGACAGTGTCGAACTGTTCATGGAGGCCTCCTATGGCCGGGCGAACGCGGAAACCATCGGTGCATCGGCCCGCAATACTGGCAACATCACCATCCAGCGCGACAATGCCTATCTGCCGGCGGCCCTGCGCGCGCAGTTGGTGACGGCCAACCAGACCAGCTTCTCCTTCGGCCGCGTGTCCAACGATATCGGCCCGCCCGTGGCAGAGGTGGAGCGCGAGACCTATCGCGTCGTCTCCGGTGCGCGTGGCGATCTCAGCGATGACTGGCAGTGGGACGCCTATTACCAGTATGGCCGCACCAATTACGAACAGGAAACCCGCAACGTCCAGATCACTGACAATTTCGCCCGCGCGGTGGATGCGGTTGATCAGGGCCTGTTCCAGAATGGCGTGGCCAATGGCAATATCGTCTGCCGCTCCACCCTGACCACGCCGACCAACCCGCTGGTCGCGGGGTGCAAGCCGCTGAACCTGTTCGGTGAGAACCGCTTCTCCCCGGAAGCCATCGCCTATGCCTATGGCACGGCCTGGCAGAAGACGCACCTGATCCAGCAGGTGGCCTCGGCCAACATCTCGGGCAGCGTCTTGGAACTGCCCGCTGGCCCGGTCTCCTTCGCCACGGGTGCGGAATATCGCGTGGAAAGCGTGGCCGGCAGCGCCGACCCGCTATCGTCGGCCCTGCGGTTCATCACCAGTTCCGGCCAGTCCATCGCCGGTCCCAACATCAAGGTGAAGGAAGGCTATGCCGAACTGGGCGTGCCGCTGCTGAAATCCGTACCGTTCGCCGAAAGCCTGTCGGTCAATGGCGGCGTGCGCCTGACCGATTATTCGACCAGCGGTTCAGTGTGGAGCTGGAAGGCCGGCCTGTCCTGGGAACCGACGGATTTCCTGCGGGTTCGCGGCACCCGGTCGCGTGACATTCGCGCGCCGAACTTCTTCGAACTCAATGCCCCGGCCAGCACCAGCTTTCAGTTGCTGACCGATCCGCGCACCGGCGGCAGCGCCCTGACCTCCGTCGTGCTGAGCGGCAATACCAAGCTGCGGCCGGAGATTGCCAAGACCTGGACGGCGGGCGCCGTCGTCACCCCGCTGGACGATCTGCAATTCTCCGCCGATTATTTCGATATCAGCCTGGATGGCGCCATCACCACCCTGGGCGGTCAGATCATCATCAACCGCTGCAATGCCGGGGCAACCGATCTCTGTTCCCTGATCACCCGCAATGCGGCGGGCGCCATCACCAGCGTCAACAACGCCAACCTGAACCTGAACACGCTGAAGACGCGCGGCATCGATGTCGAGGCCCGTTACAAGCTGGCCCTGGGCGAAGGCGACCTGACCCTGCGGGCGCTGGGGACGTATCTGTTCGACCTGATCACCATCGATGCCACGGGCACGTCGGTGAACCGGGCCGGGATGAACGGTGCGCCCACGTCACAGCCGTCGGGCCTGCCGACCTTCACTGGCACGCTGAGCGCCACCTATGCGCAGGGTGATTTCAGCGGCACTCTGACATCACGCTACATCTCGCGCGGTGTCTACAACGCCACGCTGATCGGCCCGCACCAGTCCGGTTACAGCGCGACCCTGACCAACAGCATCAGCGACAATCGCGTCGACGATTACTGGCTGTTCAACCTGAATGCCCAATATGACCTGACCTTCAACGATACAAAGGTGCAGTTGTTCGGCATCGTGAACAACCTGTTCGACCGCGATCCGCCCAACGACCTGCCCTCCAGCTTCGGTGTGACCAACCCGGTCCTCTATGACAGCATCGGCCGCACCTTCAAGGCCGGCTTCCGCTTCTCCTTCTGATCCAGCAAGGGGAGGCCGCCTGGCCTCCCCGCCTTCAAGGAAAGAAAGTGGGGCCGATATGACCTCTCCGGTACAGAAGGCCACCGATGATCCCCTGTTCGGACGCGGTTACCGCGCAACCCTGCTGGTGCTGATTCTGCTGGTGTCAGCCTTCGCCTATGTCGACCGGGTCATCGTTCAGACATTGGCGGAACCGATCAAGAAGGATCTGGGGCTGACCGATTTCCAGTTCGGCCTGCTGGGCGGTCTGGCCTTCGCCATCCTTTATTCCACATTGGGCCTGCCCATCGCCCGGCTGGCCGAACGGCGCGACCGCGTCACCATCATTTCTGTTTCGGTGGCCGTCTTTTCGGTGATGAGCCTGCTCTGTGGCATGGCAACCAATATCTGGGCGCTGTTCCTCTGCCGGATCGGTGTCGGCATCGGGGAGGCCGGGGTGCAGGCGCCCAGCACCTCGCTGATCGGCGACCATTTTCCGCCCCACCGACGGGGTTTCGCCCTGACCGTGATGCGGCTGGGCGCCCCGGTGGGGGCCCTGCTGGGCTCTGTCGTGGCGGCCTGGCTGGCGCGGGATTATGGCTGGCGCGTGGCCCTGATGCTGGTCTGCGCACCGGGTCTGGTGGTGGCGCTGCTGTTCCGTCTGGTGCTACGCGATCCGCCGCGCGGGCATAGCGACCGGCTGGCGGGGGCCAGCATGCCTCCATCCGGTTCCCCCCCGCCGCGGACGCGGGAAGTGTTCGTGCAGATGTTCAGCCGCCCGGCCTTCCGCCATATGCTGGCTGGTCTGGCCCTGGCCAGCATGGCCTTGTTCGCGGGTGGGGCCTTTACCGCACCCTTCTTCATGCGCGTCCATGAATTGCCGCTGACCACCACCGCCTTCTATGTGGCGATCATCAGCACCACGGCATCGACGGCGGGTATGAGCCTGGGGGGCTTCGGCATCGACTTCATCGCCCGGCGCGGACGGCGCTGGTATGCGCTGCTGCCCTTCTGGGGCATCGCCATCAGTGTGCCGCTGTATCTGGCCGGCTATGGGCTGGACAATCATGTCGCGGCGGTCACCCTGATCACCATCGCTGGCGTGTTCCTGTTCTTCCATTCGGTACCCACGCTGGTCGCCTTTCAGAACATGGTGGCGCCGCAGCAGCGGACCACGGCGGCCTTTGTCTATTTCTTCGTCTCCACCATGGTGGGGGTGGGCTTCGGGCCGCCGCTGCTGGGCCTGCTCAGCGATCTGTTCGCGGCTGCCTCCGGCGTCACTGACGCGGCTGCGGCCTCGGCCATCGGGGTGCGCAGCGCCCTGCTGACCAGCATTGGTCTCTATGCCTGGGCCGCCCTGCATTACGGGCTGGCCGCCCGCGCCATCGCGGCGGAGGATCGCCCATGACCATCCGTCCTGAAACTTTCCTCGCAAGGGGCCTATCATGAAGTTTCCCAATACGCCCAACTTCAGCGGTTTCTTCGCCCCGTCGGGGGTGGAGGCGGAAGTCCGCCACCTGCCCGTGTTGGATGGCGCGGTGCCCGCCGACCTGGATGGCAGCTTCTACCGCGTAGCGCCGGACCCGCAATTCCCGCCGCTGGCCGGCGACGATATCTGGTTCAACGGCGACGGCATGGTCACCCGGTTCCGGTTCAAGGACGGCAATGTCGCCCTGCAGCAGCGCTGGGTCCAAACCGACAAGTTCACGCGCGAACGCCAGGCCGGCCGCGCCTTGTTCGGCGCCTACCGCAACCCCCTGACCGATGATGACAGCGTGCAGGGAGAGGTGCGCGGCACCGCCAACACCAATGTGCTTGTCCATGCCGGCAAGCTGTTCGCCCTGAAGGAGGACAGCCCGCCCGTCATCATGGACCCGGAAACGCTGGAGACGCTGGACCCGACCTATGATTTCGACGGGGCCATGACGTCGCAGACCTTCTCCGCACATCCCAAGATCGATCCGCGCACCGGCGAGATGTTGAGCTTCGGCTATGCCGCCAAGGGCCTGTGTACCCGCGACATGGTCTATTACACGATCAGCGCAGACGGGAAGATCACCAACGAGGTCTGGTTCGAGATCCCCTATTACTGCATGATGCACGACTTCGGCTTTACCGAAAATTACGTCGTCTTCCATGTGGTG
This sequence comes from Rhizobium sp. Q54, assembly GCA_943369495.1. Lineage (GTDB taxonomy): Bacteria > Pseudomonadota > Alphaproteobacteria > Azospirillales > Azospirillaceae > Niveispirillum. The sequence goes on along the minus strand of CALRNG020000105.1, from coordinate 2,321 downwards.
CCCATCGTCGGTTCCTGGGAACGGCTTAAGGCCGGCCTGCCGCATTTCGGCTTCGACCGGGGGCGGCCCGTGCATCTGGGTGTGTTGCCACGCAATGGCGGGGCCGAGGATATCCGCTGGTTCTCCGCCCCTACCTGTTTTGCCAGCCACGTCATGAATGCGCATGAGGATGGCAGCAAGGTGCATTTCGATGTGCCCATGGCCAAGGGCAACATGTTCCCCTTCTTCCCCGATACAGAAGGCGCGCCGTTCCAGCCGCATGAGGCCGCCGCGACCATGACGCGCTGGACCGTGGATATGAGCGCCAACAGCGACGATATCCATATGGCGCCGCTGGCCGGTCTGGTGGGGGAGTTCCCCCGCATCGACGACCGGTTCGCCGGCGTGAAGAACCGTTATGGCTGGCAGCTTGTGCAGGACATGACCAAGCCCGTGGACCTGCCGGGCGGGCGGAGTGCCTCCGGTCTGATGATGAACACGCTGGGCCGCATCGACCTGGAAACGGGGGACACCGACACCTATTGGGTGGGCTCCACCTCCTCCTTCCAGGAACCGGCCTTCATTCCGCGCCCCGGCTCCACGGCCGAAGGCGACGGCTATATCGTGGTGATCGAGAACCGGCTGGTGGAGCACGCCTCCCGCCTGCTGCTGTTCAACGCCCTCAATCTGGCGACCGGTCCCATCGCGACCATCGGCCTGCCCTTCCGCATCCGTCAGGGACTGCATGGCAACTGGGCACCGGCCCAGACCAGCGCTGCCTGATCGCCCCTTCGCGCGACCGAAAGGATCAATTTTGGTTGACCAGACTTCCGCCGACTATCCCAAACTCGGCATGTATATCGATGGCGAATGGATCATGCGGGCCGACCGCACCCATACCGTCATCAATCCGGCCAATGGTGAGACCCTGGGCGAACTGCCCCTGGCCGGGGCCGCCGATCTGGACCGGGCGCTGGCCGCCGCCGACCGTGGTTTCCGCACCTGGAGCAAGACATCCGTCGATGAACGGGCCCGCGTTCTGCGCGACGCCGCCCGGTTGCTGCGCGAGCGGGCCGATGTGCTCGCCCGCAACGCCACGCGGGAGGAAGGCAAGACCCTGGCCGAAACCCGCATTGAGGCCATCGCCTGCGCCGGCCTGTTCGATTTCTATGCGGAGGAGGCCCGCAGGGTCTATGGCCGCGTGCTGGTCCGTCCGGCGGGCCAGCGCTCGCTGGTGATGAAGGTGCCGGTGGGGCCGGTGGCGGCCTTCGCGCCCTGGAACTTCCCCATCCATAATCCGGGCCGCAAGCTGGGTGCCCCCATCGCCGCCGGCTGTTCGGTGATCCTGAAACCGGCGGAGGAGGCCCCGGCCTCGGCCATGGCCGTGGTGCAGGCGCTGATCGATGCGGGCTGCCCGTCAGATGTCGTGCAGCTTGTCTTCGGCGTCCCGGACGAGGTGTCGCGCCATCTGCTGGCCAGCCCGATCATCCGCAAGCTGAGCTTCACGGGATCGACCACCGTGGGCAAGCATCTGATGCGGTTGTGCGCCGACACGATGAAGGTGACGACCCTGGAACTGGGCGGGCACGCGCCGGTGATCATCTTCGATGATTGCGATTTCGACCGGACGGTGGAGATGCTGGCCAACAGCAAGGTGCGCAATGCCGGCCAGGTCTGCGTCTCCCCCACCCGGTTCTATGTCCAGGAAGGCATTTATGACCGGTTCGTGGAGGCCTATGCCAAGCGGATGTCGCAGATGAAGGTCGGCGACGGCCTGGCACCCGACACCAATATGGGGCCGATGGCCAATGCGCGCCGCCCCGCCGCCATCGCCGACCTGATCAAGGATGCCGTCAGCCATGGCGCACGGGTTCGCACGGGTGGAGAGGCGATCGCGGGCAAGGGCTTCTTCTGGCAGCCGACGGTGCTGTCCGATGTGCCCAACAGTGCCCGCATCATGAATGAGGAACCGTTCGGCCCCGTGGTGGTTGCCGCTCCCTTCGCCACCCTGGACGAAGCGGTGGAACAGGCCAACCGCCTGCCCTATGGCCTGGCCTCTTTCGCCTTCACGGAGAATGCGCGCCGCGCCAACCTGATCGGCGACGCCATCGAGGCCGGGATGGTGGCCATCAACACCACCGCACTCGCCGCCTCCGACGCGCCGTTCGGCGGGGTCAAGGAAAGCGGCCACGGGTCGGAGGACGGGCCGGAGGGTCTGGCCGCCTGCCTCGTCACCAAGACCATCCATCAGCATTAAAGACAGGGGTCGACCCATGACCATGCCCAAGACCGGCGGCGCCCAGGGCTATCTGCGCATCGCCACCGAAGAAGCCTTCACCACG
>CALRNG020000104.1:0-9841 GCA_943369495.1 Rhizobium sp. Q54 | reverse complement strand
CGCGGATGCCAGCGCGGGCAGCCGGCTGATCGATGTGCATGTGGGGCTGAGCGCCTACGCTGTCGCCGACGATGCGGCCAGTGCCGCCGCGAGCAGCTTCAACAATCTTGAAGCCTGGTCGGGTTTCACCACCGACAGCAATGTCAGTGTGAGCGTAGGCGCCAATGACAGCGGCGGCGTCGGATTGCGGACCCTGTCGATCACCCAGGCCGCCATGGATGGCAGCATTTCCACCACCAGCAATTCGACCATCGGCAATGCTGCAACAACGGTTGGCACCACGCTGTCAACCGGTGCCACCGTACAGTTCGATGCCGCAACGGGAGCCGGCACCTATTCCTGGCGGGTTGCCGCCATGAGCAGCACCATAAGCCGCGCCGCGGAACTGACGGTGCGCAGCAGTTCCCTGGGGGAGAAGGCCACAATGACGACAGAACAGGTCAGCGTCGGCACGCCAGAGAATGATCTCACGGTCAATCTGAACGCCGATGGCAGCAGCACACTGGAGATTAAAGCCGTCAACCTTGGCAGCGGGCCGTTGGGGCTTGGCATCGACAATGCCGCCAATGGCTGGCGCGACCGCAGGGATGTGTACGCGGCGATGGAGGATCTGGAACGCGCGGACACCCGGCTGATGTCGGCACTGCGCCGCCTGGACGTAAACTCCGACATGCTGTCTACACGGTCCGACTTCACCAGTGAGTTCGCCGATGTCTTGCAGGAGGGATCGCGCAAGCTGGTCATCGCCGACCAGAATGGTGAAAGTGCCAAAGTGCTGACCGCCGATCTGCGCCGCCAGTTGGCCACAACCATGGTGAGCCTGATGACACAGCAGCAGCAGCGCATCCTCAGCCTGTTCTAGAATCCCGAAAGCCCCTCAGGCGGTATCGGGATGGCCGGGACGACTGGCCGCCGGCCAGGGATCGCCCTGGTCCTCAATCCGGCATTCGATGGCCGCCCCCTCCAGTCGGATATCGGCGTCGCCCGACAGGCGCAGCAGCAGCGCCCCCTCCACCGCTTCCAAAGCCAGCAGCGACAGGAACTGATCACGCCGCGTCAGGTCCACACCGCGCCGTTTCACCCGCTCCACGCCCGTGAAGCGAACCGCACAGCGGATGCGCGTTGGCCCCTCTCCACCCTCATCCGGGGTTGGGCCGCCATCGGGGGTCCGACCTTCCCATTGGTAACGGCTGGCCAGCAGCACGAAAAGCCGGTCGTCGGGAAGGAAGGCAAGATCGGCAATAGCGATGATCGCGTCCTGCAACAGGGCAGAAACCACCCGCAGATCATCCGCATCCACCGCCTTCAACCGCACCGCCGCGTTCATCGTCATCTCTCCACCAATGTCCGCAGACAAAATAAGGGGGCGCCGGCCCCTTGCCAAGGACTAGCCCTTGAAGGCCGGGCCGGCTTTTGTCAGAATCCACATCGCCGCCCACCCATGCGCGCAACAGGGACCGGCCGCGCTGGCGACGGGGGCGGGATATTGGTAGTTTCCCGCGCATGTCCGGGCGCGCGTCCCGGACCCCCCCTTTCATCGCCCGTCAGGACCTGCACCCCATGAAGTTCTTCGTCGATACCGCCGACCTCGCCGACATTCGCGATCTGGCCGATACCGGCCTGCTGGATGGCGTCACCACCAACCCGTCGCTGGTCGCCAAGGCCGGCCGCAACTTCGTGGAACTGATCGCGGAGATCTGCGACGTGGTCGACGGCCCGGTTAGCGCCGAAGTGGCCGCCACCGATTTCGACACGATGTTGAAGGAAGGTCGCTATCTGGCCCAGATCGCCCCGAACGTTGCTGTCAAGGTGCCGCTGACCCCCGCCGGTCTGAAGGTCTGCCGCACGCTGGCCAATGAAGGCACCATGGTCAATGTGACCCTGTGCTTCTCCGCCGCCCAGGCCATCCTGGCTGCCAAGGCCGGTGCCGCCTTCATCTCTCCCTTCGTGGGTCGCCTGGATGATATCGGCCAGAACGGCCTGACCCTGATCCAGGAGATTGTCGAGATTTATTCCAACTACCCGGCCTTCACGACGGAAGTGCTGGTGGCATCGGTGCGCAATCCGATCCATGTCGTGGAGTCGGCCCGCATGGGCGCCCATGTCGCCACCATGCCGCCCAGCGTCATCCGCCAGCTGGCCAACCATGTCCTGACCGACAAGGGTCTGGCCACCTTCGTGTCCGACTGGGCCAAGACCGGCCAGTCCATCCTGGATCAGCCCCTGCCCAAGCGCGGCTGATGCAGCGGAAGGTCGGGCTTCAATAACGATAACAAGGATGGGGGGAAAGGCCACATGACCACCGGACCCGGACAGATCACCACCAACCCGATGGATGAACTGACGGCCGAGGATGTGGCGGCCTTTCTGATGGACCATCCCGATTTCCTGGCGCGGCGGCCCGACCTGCTGCGCTATCTGTTGGCCCCCACCGGCCCGGAGATGGGCAAGGGTATCGTCGATCTCCGCGAGCGCATCTTGGAAAAGCTGCGCGGTGAGGTGGGGCGGCTGTCCGATCAGCAGCAATTGCTGGTCGATACGACCCGCGCCAACATGATGAACCTGCGGCGCGTTCATGCCGCCGTCCTGCACCTGCTGTCCTGCCGCGGGCTGGAGGCGATGGTGCAGGCCATCACCGGCGATCTGGCGGTGCTGCTGGATCTGGATGGGGCCGCCCTGGTGGTGGAACAGCCCGAAGGCCCCATCGCCAGCATCGGCCCCGCCGGCCTGGGCATGGCCCGTCACGGCACCATCAACCGCGTCATGGGCCGCGCCGATGTGGCCCTGCAATCCGATATCCTGGGCTCTGTCGAGGTCTGGGGCCATCAGGCAGGCCTGATCCGCAGCCAGGCCCTGGTCCGTCTGCGCCTGGGCGACGGGGAAGAGGCGGCACCCGCCCTGCTGGCCTTCGGGTCGGCCGAACCGGACACGTTCCATTCCGGACAGGCGACAGACCTGCTGCTGTTCCTGTCGGGCGTGGTGGAACGGGTCATCGCCGCCTATCTGGACCCGGCATGGTGAGCGTCAGCCTGGGCTTTGCGGCGCAGGCCGATTTGCAGGATGCCATTGCGCGATGGCAGCGCTGGTTGAGCACGGAAAAGGGTGTCAGTGCGGCCACTATTCGCGCCTACAATACCGACCTTGCCGGGTTCCTGGCCTTCATGGCCGATTATCGGGAGCGCAAACCGGGCCTGAATGATCTCGGCAACCTCTCCCTTATGGAGTTCCGGGCCTGGCTGTCGTCGCGCGCCATGGAGGGCGCCCAGGCGGTGACGAGGGCGCGTGGCATCTCAGGCGTGCGCAATCTTTTCAAATGGCTGGACCGTCACGGCATCGTCCATAATCCCTTCATCGGCACGCTGAAGGCACCAAAGCTGAAATCATCGCTGCCCCGTCCGCTGCATGAAAAGGATATGGGTGCCTTGCTGGAGGAAGCGGCCAGCCTGCCCGATGCACCCTGGATTGGCTTGCGCGACCGGGCGCTGTTCACCCTGCTTTATGGCTGCGGGTTGCGTATTTCAGAGGCGCTGGCGCTGAACCGCGGCGACCTGCCGCCGGGGGCCGCGACGGTGCGTGTGCTGGGCAAGGGATCAAAGCAACGGCAGGTGCCGGTACTGCCCGCCGTGAACAAGGCTGTGGCCGAATATCTGGAGGCCTGCCCCTGGCGGCGAAGCGACGCGATCTTTGTCGGCAGCCGGGGCGACCGGTTGAACGGATCGGTGGCGCGCAAGCAGATGCAGGCCCTGCGCGGTGCCCTGCAACTGCCGGACAGCGCCACGCCGCATGCGCTGCGCCACAGTTTCGCGACCCATCTGCTGGGTGGCGGTGCTGATCTGCGCGCCATCCAGGATCTGCTGGGCCATGCCAGCCTGTCCACCACCCAGCGCTACACCGATGTCGATACGGAGAAACTGCTGGCCGTCTATGCCGACGCGCATCCACGGGCGCGGGGGTGAGACCGTTTCTGCTCAGCAGCCCGACGCCTCTGTGCCGCTGGATCAAGACCTGAAGGTTGACGATCGCTCGGTCTGGGAGTTCGTACATGCCGAGAAACTGAGTTACTAAAAAAGATAGTGGTCGCCAGCGAAAGACGCCGCCCGGATATCGCCCGCCAGCGGGAGCGATGGCCGAGGCTGCGACCGGGGATCAATCCATCCCGGTTGGTCTTCATTGACGAGACCTGGACCAAGACCAACATGGCGCGGCTGGGCACCACGCGGACAGCGCCTGTCGGGCCCGGCGCCCTTTGGCCATTGGAACACCATGACTTTCGTCGCCGCCCTGCGCCGTCGAACGCGCCGTCGCCGGCCTGATCCTGCAAGCCCCTTCCCCAGCCTCCCCGACCTGCTGTCCCCCCGCTTCCCCCTGCTACCGCTTCGCGCCCTGCTGCGCCACCGGTTTGAGATCAAAGCCGCCCTGCCCCAGGTCCAGGCCCCCGTCCTGATCCTGCATGCCGGCACCGACAAGGGCATGCCGGTCGCGCTGGGCCAACGGCTGGACGGGTTGCTGGCGCCGCCGCCGCGCGTGTTCAGACCGGATTGGGTGACGGTAGAGGGGCTGCTGGGCGCGGGGGGCGGTGAGGTGCTGCTGGCGTTCCTGGAGGGCGGTGCCGGGGTGGTGCCCTCGCCGACATTGGATCAGGAGAAGCCGGCGGGGGGAGGGGCGCTGGTGGTGCGGGGGTGAGGTGGGAGGAGGAGTGCCTCTTGCCCTATCCAGGTCAATCGGGTCCAACGGAGCGTCATCAACTCCATACAAACAGCACGCCAAACAATAAATATTTCTAATCTCACAGCAAAACACACATGTTAACCATACAAAAAATCACAACCATATATAGTAAAATTTCAGTATTGCTACACAAATCAATGCTAAGAAGAATTTCTTATGTCAAGAGCAGAAAATATCCAATCGGACAAAGTCTTGAGTGCAACTGGAGACGGTGACTTCCCAAGAGATTGGTACTCATCAATCTGCCCAGTAATAGCCACCTGAAACATGTGGTTGTGATCAGGCAATACAACTGCGTTTGCAGATTTTTGACCAGCTGTCGCAGCGTGAAAGGCCGCTAGGTTAGGTTGGGGCAGAACCTGACAATCACGCTCGCCGAAAATCGCTAATACAGGCCTAGTCAGCTGACGCAGATAGTCTTCAGGGTGTTGCTGCAGCAAAGAGCGGTAGTCTGCTGCGAGCAGTATATCGGCCATCGCTTCAGCAGCTGCAAGTCGGTCAGTATCTGGTAACGGTCCTTCAGTGTCCGGCCAGCTTACAAGATAACTGTCAATCAGATTGACTAACCGCCCCCGCTGCGGTTCACCTGGAACGGAAGCAAGCGCAAAGGCAGCCTCATTCATAGCCCGCTCGTGCACGATCTGAGATGGTGTTGCACCTGCTAAACTTGATTGCATTTCAGCTAAACTATGAAGAATCGCAACAATCGGCTCGCAAGGGCCCGACAGCATGGCAAGTGCGGTTGGCCGCGTGGCCGCTGCGGCTGCCCCCACCAAACCCCCTTCGCTATGACCGATAAAAACCAGTCGATCCGCAACTACGCCAGTCGCTTCAAGCAGCCAGTGACGTGCGGCGAGCACATCATCAACCTTGCTTCGGAAATCAACATTGTCCGCCGAACCGCCCGATAGACCTATACCGCGTCCGTCGAGGCAAAGGGACCCGATCCCGCTGGCGGCTAGATGATCGGCGATTACAGCGAATGGCTTTAGCTTCCCAACGGTTTCGTCACGATCATGGTGACCTGAGCCAGGCAACAGTATGCTTAGTGCCACTGGTTCGCCTTGGGAAGGCAGCGCAAGGGTCCCAGCGAGCACAGCACCAGCGGCGGGAACAAGAACATCTTTTCGGATCACTTTGATTCAGCTCTATTCCATGCACGTATTCGGCGAAATCAATAACGCCGCTAGGCTCACATTAGCAAGAGCCTTGAGGCTTCTAGATAAAAGCAGCAAGACAACCATAAGCAAAATAGTTTTGGCAATTGAGTGCCTAATTGGACAGCCAGCAGGCAAACTTGCTACTTTCACCAACGACTATCTATAGCCGACCGTACAGCAACCATTCATGCACCAAATCCCTACCCCCGCCCACTCCGCATCCCGGCCCGCTTCACCACCCCCGCATCGGCCAGCAGCCGCGCATACGCTGCACTCTCCATCGCCACCAGCGCCACCCGGCCCGCCGCGTCGTGGTGCAGGCCATAGCCCTGTTTCTTGACCAGCGGGGAGGCGCGCAGGCAGGCTTGGGCTTTGGCGAAGAAGCTTTCCGCCGTCACCGGCCCCTTGCGGTCGCATTCCACGGCCAGCAGCAGTTCGTCGGACGTCATGGTGTATGGGGCGTCGCGCAGCAGGGTGTATTGACGGTCGGCCACCGTGCCGGCCTTGGCCGGTGGGGTGCCGGCGGTGACGGGGCAGTCGGGGGATACGGTGATCAGGGTGTTGGTGTAGTTGGTGGTGTGCACATCGCCCCCCCCTGCCCGCCATCACTTCGCGTCCGGGACCAGGAAAATCTGGCCCGGATAGATCAGGTCGGGGTCGCGGATCTGGCCCTGGTTGGCCTCAAAAATCACCGTGTAGCGAATACCCTCGCCATAGGAACGGCGCGCGATGGCCCAGAGGTTGTTGCCGGGCACCACCACCACGGCACGACCGGCCAGGGCCTGTTCGGGGATCGGCTTTTTGTCGAAATTCACCTCGGCCCGGCTGATCACCTTGCTGTCGGGGCCGACCTGATCGATGCGCAGGCTGTACTGGCCATCCTCGAACACGCGGTCGGGCGTGATGGACCAGCGGCCATCCTCGCCCACCTTGGCGCGACCGACCAGGGAGTTCTGGAGGTAGAGCATCACCTCCGTACCGGGCTTGGCCTGACCGCCCACGCTGACCTTGCCGCCCCGGTCATAATCGACGGTGTCGATGGTGACCTCCCCCGCCGGGCGCGGCGCGCCGCCCTGCGACAGGCTGCGCGGGGCCTGCAAGACGCGGCTGCCATCCTTGCCGGACAGCACGGCCAGGGCATCGCCATCGCCCTTGCGGCCCGCCAGATCGCGGTCGCGTTCCGGCACGGCCAGGACCACCGTCGCCTCCCCCTTGGTCACGGTGCCGTCGCCCGCCACCTGTTCCAGGCGCAGTTCGCGGGCACCGGGCGGCAGCGCGTCGGGCGGCAGGAACACCCATTCGCCGCGCGCATCGGCGGTGACGCTGCCCAGCAGCTTGTCCCCGTCCAGGATGTTCACCTTGGCCCCCGGCACGGCGCGGCCCGCGATCACGGCGGTCCCCGTCGGCTCCACCCGCACCACGTCAAAGGCCGGCAGGCTGTCCTTCTTGGCCGCCGGGGCCTGCGCCGATGGCTTGGATGAACCACCCGTGCCCGGCGCCTGAAGCTGCCATGCGGCGATGCCCACGATGGCGACGGCCAGAACGGCGATGGGGATCAGGAGCTTGCGGTTCACAGGCGAAAAACCTTTCTGAAGGCCCCGGAACGGGAACGGGTGCGGCACCGAGGGCCCGCATCAGCCATAGCTGACCAGCGCCCAGACAGCGGTTGCCGATAGTGCCGCGACAAGGATGGCGCGGACAAGGGAAACGATCCGGGGGGCCGGAATGTTCCCCGGTACGGCCGCCCGCCCCGTCAGCATGGGCCGCACCAGATCCAGCCGCTTGAACAGGGCATAGGCCAGGATGGCAGTAACATGCAGCCCGATCAGGGCCAGCAGGAAATCAAAACTTTTCAGATGGATGGTGCGCGCCAGCGAGGAGAAGGCCCCACTGACCCGGTCCACCAGCGGCCCATCGACAAAGATGCCGTCGCTGGTAAACAGGCCCGATCCGGCCTGTACCGCCACCAGCAGCAGCAGGCCCAGCACCGCCAGCGCGCCCAGGGCATTATGGCCCACATGCGGGGCCAGACGGCCCGGCTGGCGCAGTTCGGTCAGATGGTGGCGGATGGCGGCGGGGCCGCGCACGAACTGGGCAAAGCGCGCCGTCTGGCTGCCCACCAGCCCCCAGATCACGCGGAACAGCACCAGGGCCAGCACGGCATAGCCAAAGCGCATGTGCCAGTCATAAACGTCATTTTCACCCGTGATCCAGGAGCCGGCAATGCAGATCACCAGCAGCCAGTGGAACAGCCGCGTCGGCAGGTCCCAGACCATTATCTTGCGCATGGGCCGCTCTCCGCCTTCATTGCGCGAACCGGCCCCCGTTCCGCCGGGATCAGGGGCCGGGCCGGAGATGGTTAATCGGCGCGATAGGCCTCATGACAGGCCTTGCAGGTCCCGCCGACCTTGCCCAGCTGCGCGCCGATGGCGGCCTTGTCACCCCCTGCGGCGACCGTGACCAGGGTGGCGGCCTCGGTCTGGAAGGCAACGGTCTTGGCCTTGAAATCGTCCATCTTGGTCCAGATTTCCGGCTTCGCCTCGCTCTTGGCCACGCCCACGGCGGTGCCGGCCGGCCACCAGCCGGGGAAGGCCTTGGCGACACCGTCAATGGTGGCGGCGGCGGCCTGCACGTCGGCGACCGTGCCGGTGCCTTCTTTCAGGAAGGCGCCGATGGCCTTCATGGCGCCGCCGGCCTTTTTCAGTTCGGCCTTGCGGGCGTCGATCACGGCGGTCGGGTCCTGGGCCTGGGCGGTGACCACGAAGCCGGTCAGGCTGGCCGCGGCGATGATACCGGCGGCAAGCGCGCCGAAACGATGCTTCATCACTCGAAATCCTCCATCAGATCGCCAGGGGCGCCAGAAACGGCCCGGGCCGGGGGTGATATGCGGCGCCGTCCGGTGAAGGACGCCGCCATTGGAGATGGGGTGCGCTTGTGTCCCGTCAACAGATGGTGTAGGGCCGAAGGGATCGACAGCGCATCCATGCCGCACGAAGCGCAGAGTGCCTGTTGTCGAGGTCCGTTTGCAAGCAGCACCACAGGGGTGCCGCCCGGTCTGGTCAGGAAAGTGTTTGCCCATGTCGTCCATTCAATCGGTCTGTGTTTATTGCGGTTCCTCCGACTTCGTCGCCGACAGCTTCAAAGACGCGGCGCGCCGCACCGGCGAACTGCTGGCGGCCAAAGGCTATGATATCGTCTATGGCGGCGGGCGCGTCGGCCTGATGGGTATTGTCGCCGATGCCGGCCTGAAGGGCGGCGCCAAGGTCGTGGGCATCATCCCCGACCATATCAAGCGCTATGAGGTGGACCATACCGGCCTGACCGAGCTGATCGTTGTCGAGAGCATGCATATCCGCAAGCAGATGATGGTGGAGCGTTCGGACGCCTTCGTCATCCTGCCCGGCGGCATCGGCACCCTGGACGAGATGTTCGAGATCATCACCTGGCGGCAGCTGCGCCTGCATGGCAAGCCGGTAGTGGTCGTCAATACCGACGGGTTCTGGAACCCGCTGGTGGCGCTGATGGAGCACATGACGGAGACGGGCTTCATGCGCAAGCCGAACCTGCCCGGTGCCGACGACCGGCTGTACCACGTGGTGGACAGTGTGGAAGAAGCCGTCGATCTGCTTGCCCGCCTGAAGGAGGCGGCGCATAAGGTTCAAACTGATCGCATGTGAGGGTGCGGGCTTTGCCTTTGTCGCAGGCCAGCCCCGCATACCGAACGAAAATTACCCAAGCAGGCCCGGTTGCGACCCTGTCGCGAATGGGCTTTATTGACACCGCCGGGCCGGACGCTGGATCGCCGCCGGTACCTTTCACCCCTGGGAGAGCGCCCCCATGTCGAAGATCAAAGTCGTCAATCCGATCGTGGAACTCGACGGCGACGAAATGACCCGCGTGATCTGGCAGTTCATCAAGGACCGCCTGATCCTTCCCTACCTGGACGTCGACCT
>CALRNG020000103.1:0-9856 GCA_943369495.1 Rhizobium sp. Q54 | reverse complement strand
CCACCCGGCGGTGCCCCCGCCGACGATGGTGATGCGGCGGATACGGCGATCGCTGCTCATGGCTTCCTCGCGGGACAGGTGTGGGCCAGAAACTCCCTATGGCCCGGCATGGCATCGGCGGCGCGGGCAAAGACGGCGCGCAGACGGTCAAGATTATGGCGGACAAGGCCAGGGTCAATGGTGTCGACCAGCGGGTCCCAGCGTTCAGGGATCACCCCCTGACCCAGCAGAACGGCGACCCAGCTATTTTCGGAGAACAGCTCATCCTCGAACCGGAACAACCGGCCGCAGGCGCGGAACAGGTCTATCTTCTGCCGCAGGCTGTCGGGGATATCCATGGCGGCGGCGCGTTGCCAGAAGGGTTCCGCCCGGTCATTGGCCACGTAATGCAGGATGATGAAGTCCCGCACCTGTTCGAACTGCATCGCGGAAAGGCGGTTATAGGCGTCCTCATTGGCCGGGTTGAACGACCGGTCGGGGAACAGGGCCAGCAGCTTTGAGATACCGGCCTGGATCAGGTGGATGGACGTGCTTTCCAGCGGTTCCAGGAACCCCGACGCCAGCCCCAGCGCCACACAATTGCGGTTCCACATCCGTCGCCGCCGGCCCGTGGTGAAGCGCAGGGGGCGCGGGTCACCCAGCGCCGGGCCGTCCAGATTGGACAGCAGCGTGTTGGCGGCCTGTTCGTCGGTCACGAACTGGCTGCAATAGACATAGCCATTGCCGGTGCGGTGTTGCAGCGGGATGCGCCATTGCCAGCCACCTTCCTGCGCGATAGCGCGGGTATAGGGCTTGGGCGGTCCCACATTGACCGACGGCACGGCCAGCGCGCGGTCACAGGGGAGCCAATGCGTCCAATCCTCGTACCCGCTGTTCAAGGCCCCTTCGATCAGCAGGCCCCGGAAGCCGGAGCAATCGATGAACAGGTCGCCGTCCAGCCGCCGCCCATCGGTCAGCACCACCGCCTCAATAAACCCGTCCGTGGGGCGCAGCGGCACCGACGCGACCTTGCCCTCCACCCGTTTCACCCCCCGCGCCTCGGCATAGCGGCGAAGATAGGCGGCGTAGAGGCCGGCATCAAAATGATAGGCGTAGGTGATCTGCGACAGGACCGATGATGGATCGGGCACGGGCCGGGCGAATTTCTCCCGGTTCGCCATGGCGGCACAGAGATTGTAATCATCAATACCGCTGGCGAGACCCTGGCTGTGCAGTTTCAGCCAGAATTGGTGGAACTTCACCGCCTCCATATCAAAGCCGAAGGCCCCGAACGGGTGCAGGTAGCGGGGCCGCGCCGATGTCCAGCCTTCGAACGCGATGCCCAGTTTCATGCTGCCCTGGGTCTGGGACACGAACTCGTTCTCGTCCAGGCCCAACAGGGCGTTGAACTGCCGGATGGGCGGGATCGTCGCCTCGCCGACGCCGACGGTGCCGATCTCGTCGCTTTCCACCAGGGTGATGCGGGTCGCACCATTGGCCGACAGGCGCGACAGGGCGGCCGCCGCCATCCAGCCGGCGGTGCCGCCGCCGACAATGACGATCTGGCGGATCGGATCGGGGCTGCGCGTCATGGCGTCCCTCCCAGCAATTGCGCCAGGGCTTGGGCATGGGGTGGCATGTCCCCCGCCGCGCGCAGCAGCACCCCGCGCAGCCGTTCCAGATGGGCCATGATCTCGCCCTCGCTCAAGCCATTGGCCTGCACATCACATCGCCGTGCCCGGATGCCGGCCCCGTCCAGCAGGTTGATCCAGTCGGGCCGGTCGAACAGTTCCCCATCATAAAGCGGGATGCGCCCCCGGCTTTCATACATGGACAGTTTATGGGCCAGCGGGTCAGGCAGGTCCATGGCGCGGGTGGTGTCCCAGAAGGGGTCGCCCGTCCTTCCATTGGCCTTGAACCGCAGGATCAGGAAATCGCGCGCCCGTTCTGCCTCCTCCACCCCTTGCCGGTTAAAGGACGCCGCTTCCGGCCCCGTGCCGGGCGATACCGGATAGTGTGACAGCAGGCGGCGGATGGCGGCGACCAGCAGGGAAAGCGCCACGCCGCCGACCGGGTCCAGCACACAGGCGGCAGCCCCCAGGAAGATGATATTGCCGTCCCAGGCCCGGTCCCGCCGCCCGCTGACAAAGCTGCCTGGCCCACTGCCCAGCTGTGTCACCCAGGCACCGCGGCGTAGCGGGACATGCCGGGTCCAGCCGGCGGCATCGGCGCTGTGCAGGGCATAGGGCGGGGGCGGGCCGTCGGTCGTCCCCTCTTCCACCGCGAACCGGTCACAGGGCAGCCAGTGCCGCCAATCGTGCCAGCCATTGCCAGCATCGGCCAGCAGGGCGCGGGCGCCGGTGGTGTCGATGAACAGATCGCCCGTCACATCCCTATCATCGGCCAGGACCAGGGCCACCACCTTTCCCCCTGCATCCCGCCGCACATGCGACAGGGGGGGCGGGGCCAGGCGAGCGCCGGCAGCCAGCGCCTGCCGCTGTGCCAGATCGGCTAGACCCCGCAGATCGGCAAAGCCGCCGGGGGCCAGGGTGGACAGGACGGAACGCGGATCGGGGGAGGGCAGGGCGAAGCGCTCGGCCTGTGCCGCCAGGGTCGCCAGCGAATAATCCGTCATCCGCACCTGCGCACCCGCCGCGCGCGCGCGCCAGACCAGATGATGGAAGGCAATGCCCTTCAGGTCCGCCCCCGTCTGCCCGAACGGCAGGAAGCTGACGGACCCCTGTCCTTCCCAGCCCTGGAAGGCGGTGCCCAGGCTGAACCCGCCGCCGCCGGCGCGCAGGATGTCGGGCGGCGTCACGCCCAGCAATGCCGCCAGCCCCTCCACCCCGCCGGGCAGCAAGGCGGCGGCAGGGCCGAACGGGTCCAGGCTGTCATCGCCGCCGGGCAGGGGGACAAGGGTCACAGACCCGCCGCGCCCCGCATGGTTGCGGGCCAGGGCAGCCGCCGCCAGCCAGCCGACAATCCCGGCCCCGGCAATGACAATATCGTGCAGCGGCTTCATGCCGGCACCTGCGCCTTGTACCGGGATAGGATGTCGCCATGGGCCGGCATGGAACTGGCCGCCCGGCGGCAATTCTCCGCCTCCATGGCGATCAGCCGGTCAATCTCCGCATCCGGCACCAGGGCGGCGCGGGGGTCTACCTTGTCGGGCAGGATATTCTGGCCCAGATAGACGGCGATCCAGCTGGGTTCCAGGAACATGCCGTCACGGTACAGGGTGACGATGCCGCGTTCCTTGAACAGGTCCATCTTGGTGGCCAGACTGTCGGGAATGGCCATGGTGCGGCAATGGTTCCAGAAGGGGGTGTCGTCGCGCTGGGTCGCCACATAATGCAGGATGATGAAATCCCGCACCCGTTCATATTCGAGATCCATCAGCCGGTTGAACTCCACCGCGTCCAGCGGGTCCAGCGCCGCACTGGTCGGGAACAGGTCCAAAAGCCGACCGATACCCAGCTGGATCAGGTGGATCGACGTGCTTTCCAGCGGTTCCAGGAACCCCGCCGACAGGCCGATGGCCACGACATTGCCCACCCATTGCCGTTTGCGCTTGCCCGTGGTGAAGCGCAAACGCCGGGGTGCGGCCTGCGGCGGGTGGTCAAGCTGTACCAGCAGTGCCTGTTCGGCGGCATCATCCGTGATAAATCCGCTGCAATAGACATGGCCATTGCCGGCCCGGTGCTGCAACGGAATGCGCCACATCCAGCCGGCATCCCGCGCCGTGGCACGGGTATAGGGGGCAGGGGGGCCGTCATTGGCGCAGGGGACCGCCACCGCGCGGTCGCAGGGCAGGAAATGCGTCCAATCCTCATATCCCGTCTTCAAGGCGCCTCCGATGATAAGGCCGCGAAAGCCCGAACAATCGACAAACAGGCTGGCTTCGATTCGCTCCCCGCTTTCCATTGTGACCGCTTCGACATGGCCGTCGGCGCGCAGGGATACATCGCGCACCTTGCCCTCTGTCCGCACCACGCCCCGCGCTTCTGCATAGGCACGCAGGTACGCGGCATAAAGTCCGGCATCGAACTGGTAGGCATAGGAGAAGGTGGAGAAGAAGCTGGACGGGTCAGGCGACGGGTGGCCGAACCGGCCCATGCGCGCCGCCTGGATGGGCAGGGACACGGCGTCCAGCCCGCCTGCCGGCACGCGACCCGCACGGCGCGCGCGGGTCCAGTGATGATGGAAGGGCACGCCGCCAATATCGCGGCCAAAGGCGGCGAAGGGATGGATATAGCCCTCACCCTTGCGGCCCCAGTCCCGGAACTCAATGCCCAGCTTGAAAGTGGCCTCGGTGCTCGACATGAAGTCGGCCTCGTCAAAGCCCAGACTGGCATTGAAATGCCGGATATGGGGGACCGTGGCCTCGCCCACGCCGACCGTGCCGATCTCTGTCGATTCGACCAGACGGATGGAAACACCCGTGCCCGCCAGCTTTGCTGACAGCGCTGCCGCCGTCATCCAGCCGGCGGTACCGCCGCCCACGATGAGTACGGATACCGGAGATTGTGTATTTATATTATATGTTTTCATTACTCCTCCCATTACTCTGAATGTTAACGCTCACGTCTGTAAGCCGTCAATGTTTGTGCGCCGCAAATGCCTTTTTGCTGCATCGCAATAACAGCAATCACTTTTTTGTTAGCCCTAACACAAGAACGCTTGACGTTGGGCCTGCTCCTGACTACCAATTATTCTTGTTTAAAGCGCAAATCCAAAAATGCTAGCGCTAACATGGGAGGAAATGGGGATGGGTGTTATGGATCGCCCCCGGAAGGGGTTGCGGCGGCGTCACGTCTTTGGCCAGACGCTGCAAGGTGGGGTTTCCATCGCGGCGCTGTGCGCCATTGCGACGGTCCTGCCGGCACAAGCCCAGCAGTTACAAAATGATACGCCTGTGGGTGGGCAGACCCCGGCACCGGTTGCGTCTTCTGTTGCCGGAAATGACAGCGCTGTTCTGGTGGCCCAGGCGGCCACGCCGGCCGCCGATGGCGCGTTGGAAGAGATCATCGTCACCGGCTTCCGCAAGTCGCTGCAAAGTGCGCAGGAGATCAAGAAGAACGCCGACAGCATCGTCGACAGTGTGACGGCCGAAGATATCGGTGCGTTGCCCGACCGGTCGGTGACGGAGGCGCTGCAGCGCATCCCCGGCGTGTCCATCAACCGTTTCGCCGCCGGTATCGACCCCGACCATTTCTCGGTTGAAGGCTCGGGCGTGGTGGTGCGCGGTCTGACCTATGTCCGCTCCGAATTCAACGGGCGTGAGGCGTTCAGCGCCAATAACGGCCGTGCGCTTGGCTTTGCCGACGTGCCGTCCGAACTGATGGGCGGCGTGGACGTGTTCAAGTCGCCGACCGCCGACCGCATTGAGGGCGGCATCGCCGGCGTCGTGAACCTGCGCACCCGCAAGCCGTTCGACAGCGCCGAGCGTATGCTGGCCGCGTCCGCCGAAATGTCCTATGGCGATTTCGTGAAGAAGACGGCGCCCACCGGCTCCATCCTCTATTCCGACCGCTGGGATACCAAGATCGGTGAGATCGGCATTCTGGGCAGCGCCGTCGGCTCGCAGCTGAAGACCCGCGCCGACCGTTTCCAGCTGTCCAGCTTCCGCGTCCGCAATCTCTATTCCAACGGCGACGTGGTTCAGAATCCCGACGGGCAGCCGGCGGCGACCATCACTGATCAGGTCCTGTTCCCGCGCGGTGCCGTGGTCGGCACGCAGGAATTCGACCGCCGTCGCTATGGCTATGCTGGTGCCGCGCAGTGGCGCAGCCCCGACAATACGATGGAGGCGGTGTTCTCCTTCCTGCGTTCTGACAGCCGTCAGGCCTGGACCGAACATGCCGTCGAAATTGCCACCGACAACGTCGCCAACAATGGCGACAGCCGCCGCGTACCGGGCACGACGCTGGAATTCGACAGTTCCGGCATGTTCGAAAGCGGCGTGATCACCGGTCCGAACGGCTGGCGCGCCGATCAGAATACCGGTTCGGCCCGCGTGCCGATCAGCGGCCTGCAGAGCAACAATATCCGTCGTGACCATGAAGAAAAGATGGTCACCGACGATTACGGCTTCAATTTCCGCTGGGACGCAACGGAGAATCTGGGCGTCAATTTCGACTACCAGCATGTGAATTCCAAGACCTGGATCATGGATAATGGTCTGTGGACCTCCAGCTACCAGGATGTCGCCATCGACATGAATGGCGGCAAGGGCTATCCCACGGTCGAATTCCGCGCACCGCAGGTCTGCTCCGGCCCCGCCCAGAACTATACGACGGGCTGCTCCGGCGCCATTGGCACGGCCAATAATCCCAGTTATTTCGGGCCGGGCCACACCACCTTCGCCGATCCCTACAACGCCTTCTATCGCTCCGCGATGGACCATATCGAAGACAGCGACGGCAATTCGGACGCCGCCCGCATCGACTTCGATTACAAGATGGAAGATAGCGACTTCTTCAAGTCGGTGCAGGCAGGTTACCGCTATGCCGACCGCCGTCAGACGGCGCGCTTCTCCACTTACAATTGGGGCCGTCTGTCCGAACAGTGGGGCAATGACGGCCCGGTCTGGCTGACCGATCCGGTGGATAATGTCGTGGGTGGCACCGGTGGCAGCGCGCCCACCCAGTTTGAGAACTTCACCTATCCGAAATTCTTCCGCGGCAAGTTCCCCGATCCGCTGCTGGGTCAGGGCCGCGTGTTCTATTCCGGGAATTCGGTGAAGGATTATCAGGCCTATATCGCCTATGCCGGCGCCATTAACCGCGAATGGGAACCCACGGTGACGGGTGCCGATGGCGTGGTGCGCAATGGCGGCTGGAACGCGCTTGGCAACCGTGCGGGCGTTGTCGCCGGCACACCCTTCCTGCCGGGTGAGATCAACCCGATCCGGGAAGAGAACAACGCGGCCTATCTGCTGACCAAGTTCGATACCGACTTCTCCAATGGCTGGAACCTGACCGGTAATGTCGGTGTCCGTTACACGACCACCGACCGCACCGCCGACGGCTTCCTCGCCTTTCCCACGCCCAGCTCCGCCTTCCCGACGGATGCGGCCTGTACCCAGGCCATCGCCGAAGCCGCCACCAGCGGCCAGGCCATTCCCGCCTTCTGTACTTTCACGCCGGCGGTTCGGGCCCAGGCGCGCGCCTATACCAACAACGCCCTGACGCCCAGCAGCGTGAAGATCAAGTATGATTACTGGCTGCCCAACCTGAACATGAAGCTGACCGTCGATGACGGGGTGCAGTTCCGTGCGTCTTACTTCAAGGGCGTGGCACCGCCATCGACCGGTCTGACGCGTAACTTCTTCAACGTCAATCTGAACACGGTCCAGAATGTGAATGCCAACGGCAGCGCCATTCCGGGTAGTTTCCGCCTGCAGGGTGAGTTCAACGCCGGCAACCCGTATCTGCGCCCCACCACCGCCGACAATTACGATCTGACGGCGGAATGGTACTTCTCCGATGTCGGTCAGCTGACAGGTTCGCTGTTCTACAAGCGCCTGAAGGGCGTGTTGACCAACAGCACCGTCCGGTACGCGCTGACCAATAATGGTGCGACGTTCGACAGCATCGTCACCACGCCGGTGAATGCGGAAGAAGACGGCAAGATCAAGGGCTTTGAACTTGCCTATCAGCAGACCTACGACTTCCTGCCCAGTGTCTTCTCGGGTCTGGGCTTGCAGGCCAACTACACCTATGTCCATTCCAAGGGCGTGCCGCAAAGCACCCTGTCGGAAACCGATCCGGATGTGGGTGCGGGCCGTGTGACGACGGTGGACATGACCAAGCTGCCGTTGCAGGGCCTGTCCAAGCATCAGTTCAACATCACGCCCTTCTGGGATTACGGCCCGATTTCGGCGCGCGTTTCTTACTCCTGGCGCTCGGACTTCGTGCTGACCATCCGCGACGTGATCTTCCCCTATGACCCGATCATCAACGAGGCGGGTGGTCAGTGGGATGCCTCGCTGTTCTACAGCTTCAATGACAACCTCAAGTTCGGCGTCCAGGGCGCCAACCTGCTGAACCAGGTCACCAAGACCTCGGCAGTGGTGACGGGCCCGGATGGCGAGAACGTGAAGGTGCCGCGTGGCTGGTACATGAACGACCGCCGTATCACGGCTGTCGCTCGCCTCACCTACTGATCTCCTTTCCTCTCTCCTCAAGGCCTTGGGCGCTGTCGTGGCACGCGACAGCGCCCATTTTTTTAGTGACTCACAACACCAACCCGATCGGGTCCTCCAACCGCTTAGCCAACGCCGCCAGGAACTTTGCCCCTAGCGCGCCATCGACGGCGCGGTGGTCACAGGACAGGGTCAGGCTCATCACGGACGCGAAGCGCACGCCGCCCTCGGTCGTCTCCCGCGCCTCCCGCCTGGTCGTGCCGACGGCCAGGATGGCGCCCTGCGGCGGGTTGATGATGGCCTGGAACTGGCGGATGCCGAACATACCCAGGTTGGAGATGGTGAAGCTGCCGCCGCTGATATCCTCCTTGGTCAGCGTGCGCTTGCGCGCCCGTTCGGCCAGGTCGGCGGCCGTGGCCCCAATAGCCCAGGGGTCCAGCGTATCCGCCCCCCGCACCACCGGCGTCAGCAGCCCGCCCTCCACCGCCACGGCGATGGAGATGTCTGCGGCACGGAACCGTCTTATCCCATCCTCCGCCCAATGCACATTCACATCCGGCACTTCCATCAGGGCCAGTGCCGCCGCCTTGATCAGCAGGTCATTGACCGACAGCTTGCGCGGGCTGTTGGCGCGGGCGTTCAACTGTTCGCGGAAGGACAGCAGTGCATCAACGGTCACGTCGGACGTCAAATAGAAATGCGGGATCGTCTGCTTGGCATTGACCAGGGCCGTGGCAATGGAACGGCGCATGCCGGTGATGGGCAGCAGATCATAGTCCGGGGCCGCAAGGGCAGGGGCGGATGCCCGGTCGGCGGCGTCGCGCACATCCTGCTTGGTGGCATGGCCCTTCGGCCCTGTGGGTGTGACGGTCGATAGATCGATACCCAGATCACCCGCCAGCTTGCGCGCCGCAGGTCCGGCGGGGGCGGGTGCCGAAGGTACCGTCGCCGCTATCAACCCCCGTGCCCTGGCCACCGCCTGTACATCGGCCAGCGACACACGACCCCTGGCGCCTGTGCCTTTGATGCCGTGCAATGTCATGCCCAGTTTGCGGGCGATCTTCTGCGCGATGGGGCTGGCGTGGGGTTCGGGTCCGGTGGGTTGCGGTTCAGGCGCAGGCTCTGCTGCGGCGGCAGGGGCGAGGGTGCCGCGCGCAGCGGCGGCCTTCTCCACATCCTCCTGACTGATCCGGCCTTTCTGGCCCGTGCCGGTCAGGGTGGACAGATCAATCCCCAGCTTGTTGGCCAATCGCCGCGCCAGCGGGCTGGCATGCGCCGCCTCGTTGCGAGGGGCCAGGATGGCGGGGTCGAGCACCGGTTCCGTAACCCCCCGCTCTCCCTCGTCATCCCGGCTTTCGCCGAGATGACGGGGAGAGGAGGGGGAAGCGGTTGCCCCCCCCTCTTCCTTCGGCTCAAACGACACATCAATGGCCCTATACCCGGCCACGAACGCGTCAATCGCACTTTCCGGCACCGACGCATCGGCCAGCACAGCGATCAGCGCGCCGACGGGCATCACGTCGCCCGACTTGGCAAGCTGCCGGCGCAGCGTGCCGCCGACCTCCAGGTCCAGGGTATTGACGATCTTTTCCGTTTCGATATCGACCAGCTCCGCGCCCTTCTCGGCACGGGCGCCCACGGCCAGATGCCAGGCGGAGACGATGCCTTCTGACATTTCGATGCCCCATTTGGGCAGGGTGATCGGGTGGATTTCAGCCATCTTTCAACACC
>CALRNG020000102.1:0-9906 GCA_943369495.1 Rhizobium sp. Q54 | reverse complement strand
AGGCGCCGGTGATCAGAACAGTTTTGCCTTCCAGCAAACGCATGGCATTCCTCCCGAATCTCATATTGCGGAATGATGTCTCATAAATCAAAATCTATAGCAAGCCTGATCCCCCGACCGGATGGGGTGACCGGTATCAGGACTTCATTGACAGTAATCGTCCCATTTTATAAAACTGTATCCCACAATTGAGAACGTGCGCACCTTTCTTGCCTGCCGCGCATGCCCTTCAGGGAGTGTGACAACACCATGGCCTTCCCCCTTATCCGCGATGTCCGCGCCTATGTGGTGCGCGGCGGTGGCGCCGATTACCATGACCAGGGTGACGGCCACTGGATCGACGATCACATCGCCACGCCGATGAGCCGGTATCCCGAATATCGCCAGAGCCGGCAGAGCTTTGGCATCAATGTGCTGGGCACGCTGGTGGTGGAGATTGAGGCGGCGGACGGCACCATCGGATTCGCGGTCACCACAGGGGGCGAGCCGGCCTGCTATCTGGTGGAAAAGCATTTCTCCCGCTTCCTGATCGGCCGGTCGCCGGTGGAGGTGGAGAAGATCTGGGACCAGATGTATTTCGGCTCCCAATATTATGGCCGCAAAGGCCTGGTGGTGAACGCCATTTCCGGCGTCGATCTGGCTTTGTGGGACCTGTTGGGCAAGCTGCGGCAGGAGCCGGTCTATCACCTGCTGGGCGGTGCCGTCCGCGACGAACTGACCTTCTACGCCACCGGTGCCCGGCCCGATCTGGCCAAGGAAATGGGCTTTATCGGCGGCAAGATGCCCCTGCATCACGGCCCCGCCGAGGGGGAAGAGGGCCTGCGCAAGAACATCGAGGAACTGGCCACCATGCGCGAGCGGGTGGGCGAGGATTTCTGGTTGATGTTCGATTGCTGGATGGCACTCGACCTGAACTACGCCACCAAGCTTGCCCACAAGGCCCATGAATATGGCCTGAAATGGATCGAAGAGGCGCTGTCGCCCGACGATTACTGGGGCTATGCCGCGCTGAAGAAGGCGGCCCCGCCCGGCATGCTGGTGACGACGGGCGAGCATGAGGCCACCCGCTGGGGCTTTCGCATGCTGATGGAAATGGATTGCTGCGACATCATCCAGCCGGATGTGGGCTGGTGCGGCGGCATGACGGAGCTCGTGAAGATATCCGCCATGGCCGACAGCCGCGGCATCATGGTCATCCCGCACGGGTCATCAGTCTATTCCTACCATTTCGTCATCACCCGCCATAACAGCCCGTTCGCCGAATTCCTGATGATGGCGCCCAAGGCCGACAAGGTCGTGCCGATGTTCCATCCGCAGTTGCTGGGGGAACCGGTGCCCGTCAATGGCAAACTGAAACTGTCCGACAAGCCCGGTTTCGGCGTGGAGCTGAACCGCGAGGTCAAGCTGCACCGGCCCTATGTCGGCCAGGGTAAGTGATCCGTTCATTCTCATCACGAAAGCATAAATCATGAAGCTGCTGCGTTACGGCCCCAAGGGCCAGGAAAAGCCCGGCCTGCTGGACGCCACCGGCACTATCCGTGACCTGTCCGCCCATGTCGCCGACATCACCCCGGACGTGCTGTCCCCCGCCGGTCTGGCCAGGATCGCGGCGATTGACCCGGCCAGCCTGCCGGCGGTGGAAGGTTCGCCCCGTTACGGCGTGCCCATCAATGGCGTGCGCAAGTTCATCGCTGTCGGCCTCAACTTTGCTGACCACGCGGCGGAGAGCAACCTGCCCATCCCGACGGAGCCGGTGCTGTTCACCAAGGCCATTTCCTGCCTGACCGGCCCCAATGACCCGGTGATGATCCCCAAGGGTTCGGTGAAGACCGACTGGGAAGTGGAACTGGGCATCGTCATCGGCAGCCGTGCCCGCTATGTCAGCGAGGATGAGGCGCTGGACCATGTCGCGGGATATGTCCTGATCAATGACGTGTCCGAACGCGCCTTTCAGATCGAACGCGGCGGTACCTGGGACAAGGGCAAGGGCTGTGACACGTTCGGCCCCGTCGGCCCCTGGGTCGTGACCTCGGACGAGGTGGGCGACCCGCAGAACCTGTCCATGTGGCTGGAGGTGAACGGTCACCGCTTCCAGAATGGCAACAGCAAGACGATGATCTTCACCTGCCGCCAGCTTGTCGCCTATATCAGCCAGTTCATCACGCTGGAGCCGGGCGACCTGATCACCACCGGCACTCCGCCGGGCGTGGGCCTGGGCCAGAAGCCGGAGCCGAAATACCTGAAGGCCGGCGATACCATGCGCCTGGGCATCGAAAAGCTCGGCGAACAGCGTCAGGACGTTGTCGCCTGGACCCAGGAAGGTGTGGCATGAGTGTCTATGCCGACCGTTTCAAGGGTCAGGTCGCCATCATCACTGGCGGCGCCTCTGGCGTGGGCCGGGAAGTGGCCGCCCGCTTGACGCAGGAAGGGGCGCAGGTCGTCCTCTGGGACATGAATGCCGAGGCGCTGGCCGAGGCCAAGGCTACAACGGGTGCCGTCGATGCCATCGAACTGGACGTGACCGACGCCGAGGCGGTGCAGGCGGCGGCGGACGCCGTGGCGCACAAGCTGGGTCGGCTGGATGTGCTGGTGGCCAGTGCCGGGATCACGGGGGCGACCGTGCCGGTACAGGAATTCCCGCTGGAAAGCTGGCGCCGCGTCATCGACATCAACCTGAACGGCCTGTTCTATTGCTGCCGTGCGGTCATCCCGCACATGCTGAAGAACGATTATGGCCGGATCGTCAATGTCTCCTCAGTCGCCGGCAAGGAAGGCAATCCCAACGCGTCGGCCTATTCAGCCTCCAAGGCCGGCGTGATCGGCTTTACCAAGTCGCTGGGCAAGGAACTGGCCAGGACCGGCATCCGCGTCAACGCCCTGACGCCGGCCACCTTCAAAAGCCCGATCCTGGAACAGCTGCCGCAAAGCCAGGTCGATTACATGCTGTCCAAGATCCCCGCCGGGCGCCTGGGTGAGGTGCATGAGGTGGCGGCCATGATCGCCTGGATGGCCAGCACCGAATGCAGCTTCACCACCGCGTCGACCTTCGACATCTCCGGTGGCCGCACGACATACTGAGGAACCGGTTTAACCGTGGAAGGGGCCGATCCGGGTGGGCCGGCTTCTTTCATTTCAGGGCGTGATTATTTGCCGTCCCAGATCGATGATCCGCACCGCGTCGGGGCGGCCCGGTTGCGGGGCGGGGCAGGCGGCGGAAAGGTAGCGGATGATGCGCCCGCCGCTGATCGGTCGGTCCCAGGCATAGGTCGGGCAGGGGCCGGACGGGCTTTGATAGGTTCCGCCCGTCTCATAATTCTCACAATTGCCGAACTGGCTGCCGGAACCGCCGCCGATGCTGATGGGCGGGGCGGGCGGCGTTGCCGGTGGGATGCTGGCGCAGGCGGACAGAAACAGCGCGCCAGTGATTGGCGCGAGCCGGCACAATAATCGCATGATGTCCCCCGTTCCCCTGAACGTCCCTATGGTAGGACGGGGGAAATGGAGCTGGGCAATTGGGGCATTTTGTTGGTTATTCTTCCGGAAGGGGAGGAACATGGCAGTCCCTCCCTCGTCATCCCGGCGAAAGCCGGGACCCAGGGGTGGCGTGCCCGACATGTCGGCCAGCATTGATCGACGCGGCTGAACCGTTGCTTTGGTGGCCCCTGGGTCCCGGCTTTCGCCGGGATGACGAAAATGGGCGAGAACACCCCCTTACCGCTTGCCCTTCGCCTTGGCCGCCGCAAACGCCGCCGCGAAGGCATTGTCCTCCGCCGGGGCCGGCTTCTTGGGCGGCGGGTTGTTTGGCTGCGGCGGGCGCTGGCTCTGCTGCTGTGGACGGGCCGGTGGCGGGCCGCGTCGGTCGTCGCGACGGTCGCCAACCGGGGCGCTGGGCCGCGCAGGCGCGGGGCGTTCGTCCAGCTTCATGGTCAGGGCCGCGCGTTTGCGCTTCAAATCCACTTCCATGACCTTGACCTTCACGATGTCGCCGGCCTTCACGACGCTGTGCGGGTCCTTCACGAAGCTGTGGGACAGCTGGCTGATATGGACCAGCCCATCCTGATGCACACCGACATCGACGAAGGCGCCGAAGGCGGTGACGTTGGTCACTACGCCTTCCAGCACCATGCCCAGCTGAAGGTCCTTCAGCTCTTCGACCCCGTCCTTGAACTGGGCGGTCTTGAATTCCGGGCGCGGGTCGCGGCCGGGCTTCTCCAGTTCCTTCAGGATGTCGCTGACGGTCGGAATGCCGAACTTGTCATCGGTGAAATCGGCAGGGTCGAGCGATTGCAGGAAGCCGACATCGCCGATCAGCTTGGCGAGCGGGCGGCCCGTCTTCTTCAGGATGCGTTCGACCAAGGGATAGGCTTCCGGGTGGACCGACGACCCGTCGAGCGGATTCTCCCCATCGCGGATGCGCAGAAAGCCCGCCGCCTGTTCGAACGCCTTCGGCCCCAGGCGCGGCACGTCCAGCAATTGCCGGCGGGAGCGGAAGGCGCCCTTTTCATCGCGAAAGGCGATGACATTCTTGGCAACCGTTTCCGACAGGCCCGACACGCGGGCCAGCAATGGCACCGATGCCGTATTCAGATCCACGCCCACACCGTTCACACAGTCCTCAACGACCGCATCCAGGGCGCGGGACAGTTTGGCGGGGCTGACATCATGCTGATACTGGCCGACGCCGATCGACTTGGGATCGATCTTCACCAGTTCGGCCAGCGGGTCCTGCAAGCGCCGTGCGATGGAGACGGCACCGCGCAGGGTCACGTCCAGCTTGGGGAACTCCAACGCCGCCACTTCCGAGGCGGAATAGACCGAGGCCCCGGCCTCCGACACCATGACCTTGGTGATGCGCTGATCGCCCAGCAGTTCGATCAGGTCGGCGGCCAGCTTGTCCGTCTCGCGGCTGGCCGTGCCATTACCGATGGCGATCAGGTCCACGTCATGGCGCTTGGCCAGGGCGGCCAGCGTGGCCAGTGATCCCTGCCAGTCCTTGCGCGGCTCATGCGGATAGATGACGCCGGTATCCAGCAGCTTGCCGGTGGCATCGACCACGGCCACCTTCACGCCGGTGCGGATGCCGGGGTCCAGGCCCAGCGTGGCGCGCTGGCCGGCGGGCGGGGCCAGCAGGAGGTCCTTGAGATTACGGCCAAACACCGCAATGGCCTCATCCTCCGCCTTCTCGCGCAGGACATTCATCAGGTCCAGTTCGATATGCAGGGAGATTTTGGTCTTCCAGGCCCAGCGGCAGCATTCGGCCAGCCAGCAGTCAGCGGGCCGGCCCCGGTCCTGGATATGGAAGGCGGCGGCGATCAGGGCCTCCGCCGGATGTGGGCTGCCTGCCGGCGGCTCATCCCCGACGGCCAGCTTCAGGTCCAGCACGCCGGCGGCACGGCCCCGGAACAGGGCCAGCGCGCGATGCGACGGCATCTTGCTCAGCGGTTCGGAGAAGTCGAAATAATCGCTGAACTTGGCCCCTTCCTCCGCCTTGCCATCGACCAGGCCCGACACGACGCGGCCCTGCGATTGGGCGAAGTCGCGCAGGCGGCCGACCAGGGTCGCGTCCTCGCCCATTCGTTCGACAAGAATCGCGCGCGCTCCTTCCAAGGCTGCCTTCACATCGGCGACACCTTTGTCGGCGCTGACATAAAGGGCGGCTTCGGCTTCCGGGGACAGTGTCGGGGTGGCAAGCAGGTGGTCGGCCAGCGGCTCCAACCCGGCCTCGCGGGCGATCATCGCCTTGGTGCGTCGCTTGGGGCGGTAGGGCAGGTAGAGATCTTCCAGCCGTGTCTTGGTATCGGCCTCTTCGATCTGCTTGGCCAGTTCGGGCGTCATCTTGCCCTGTTCATTGATGCTGGCCAGAATGGTCGTGCGCCGCTCCTCCATCTCCCGCAGGTAGCGCAGCCGTTCCTCCAGGTTGCGCAGTTGCGTATCGTCCAGACCTCCCGTCACTTCCTTGCGGTCGCGCGCGATGAAGGGAACGGTGGAGCCTTCATCCAGCAGACCCACCGCAGCCTCGACCTGAGGGGGGCGAACGGACAGTTCGGCGGCGATCTTATGGATGATGGACAGCATGGGACGGGCCTTGGATCAATTCACCGGGGGCGTGCGTGATAGCGCATCAGGCGAATGGGGGGAAGCGATCAAGGGAGAGGCCGCTGGCTCTCGCGTTGCAGCAAGGCAGAGATGCGTTGGCGGTCACCGCGATTAACCATTCCATAACCCCTCAGGGCCTATAACGGTCGTCAGCAACATCTTCTGTTGTTTCCCTCCCAGAAGTTCCCACCTGAACAACCCCGGCGCCCCATGGCGACGGGGTTTTTTTTACGCCATGCTTCGGCGCGTACCGGCGGAGGGGAAGATGAATATCGGTGAGGCGGCGGCGGCCACGGGGGTGTCGGCCAAGATGATCCGGCATTATGAAAGCATCGGCCTGATCACGCCGGCCCTGCGGACCGTTGCCGGCTACCGGGTCTATAGCGACGCCGACATCCACTCCTTGCGGTTCGTCCGGCATGCCCGCGATCTGGGTTTCGCGCTGGAGGATATCAACGCGCTGCTGCGCCTATGGGGGGATCGGGGGCGGTCATCGTGCGAGGTGAAGACGCTGGCGCTGGATCATATCGCGATGCTGGACCGCAAGATCGCCGAATTGCAGGCCATGCGCGCCAGCTTGACCGACCTTGCCGACCGCTGCCAGGGCAACGACCGGCCCGATTGCCCGATTCTGGAGGGGTTGGCCGGCTGATAACGGTAACAGCACGATCTATCGGTCAGCGATATCGGTCCAATGACCGGTGCTTAAGACTTTTTTAAGGCTTGGGAAGAAAATGGCTTGACCCGGGGCGTGAATTGAAAGAAATAGTCGTCACCCAGGCCGGCGCGTTCCACTTGTTTCAAGCGGTACGTTCCGGGCTCATGAAGCAGGCAAAAAGAAAGGCCGCTACATGAGCGGCCTGAGTTTAGGGAGGAAACGCCCGATAAGGGCAAGCAGCACAACGTGCTGCGATGCACAATATGGCTCCAACGCGGGCCGATGGCAAGCATAAAGACAGCCCCGTTTCGGGGCTGTTGCAATTTCTGATGCCACCGGTGGACAGCGTACCGCCTCCAGGCCCGGAACCCAGGCTGTGCGCGGGCCCGCCATCGGTGCGGCCTAAACCCTTCCAAACGAATATGAATTGCGGTTCATCCACAGGATGTCTGCGCCGCTGTCCTTGCTGCGCCGCAGCATAACCCATGCAGATACCGTGATTATGGGATGCGCTCTGCGCATGGCAGCGGCGCTGGCAGACCGCGATTGTCGGCAATCCCATTCCCCATAATTAAATCTAATTTCGATCTAATAAGCATCAGAATTGCTTCCATGATCGAGCAAAGTGCTCTGTATAATCTCTTTGATTGTGGCTATCCCTTAATGTGTATGCGGCGTCGTGATGGTCAAATTCTGGCAATTCCTGGGCGAAAATATTGGTATAGACCGAAAGTATTCATGCGTTACGGCGTTAGATGGGTGTTGGAATCCTTCATAGCAGGGTAAAGTCTATTAAGTTGGAACTTGTCGCCAACGGGCGCGCACCCTTCGCCGGGGTGTCGCGTGTGGTGGCACTGTGAAGTGAGGACCCTGAGATGCAGACCGTCATTCTGATCGATGCGAACAAGCTGTTCCGCGAGGGGCTGAGCCGCCTGCTGCTGGACGTGCCGTTCAAGGTGGCGGCGGAATTCGCCAGTATGGGAGATGCGCTGGTGGCCGACCCGATGCCGCCGGCTGATCTGATCCTGATCGATCCCGGTGAGGATATGGCGGCCATGATCCATCTGTCGCAGCTGCGACAGGCGGCGCCCGCCGCGTCTCTGGTGATTTTGACGGGGGGGCTGGATGCCCGCCGCCTGACCCAGGCGCTGGAGGCCGGGGTGGTCGGTTACCTGATGAAGGACATGTCCGCGGATGCGCTGGCCCAGTCGCTGCGCCTGGTGATGATGGGGGAAAAGGTGTTCCCCACGCATCTGGCCGATCTGCTGGTCGCGGGTCAGGTGCAGCCACAGCCGGCCACCGAGATCACCGCCCTGCGCAAAGGCCTGTCACAGCGGGAGACCCAGATCCTGCGCTGTCTCATTGATGGGGACAGCAATAAGATCATCGCCGCCAATCTGGGGATCACCGAAGCAACGGTGAAGGTCCATCTGAAAAGCCTGCTGCGCAAGATCAATGCCGTCAATCGTACCCAGGCGGCCATCTGGGCCATGAACAACGGACTCGGACAAGGGGACGTGTCTCAGGCCGCCAACAGCGACCTGCCCGGCGCGGCGGGCATGGCATCAGCCTGAACGGGACCGGTCCATCACCGTCGGCGAAGGCCGCCCCGTCCGCGGGGCGGCCTTTTCATCTTCATATGCCGATCACAATCCACCATGGCATGCATATTTAAGTATGATTTTTGCTAAAAATCCAGAAGACTGCCCGGCACCATGCAGCAGCTAGAGGGCAGACCAGCTTCTATCCTGAGGGATAGTGCGTTACAAGGGTATTACATTTTTAGATTTTTGATTTAGTATTCAGTATCTCGAACAGGCACATCGGTCGTTCGTTAATAAATTCCTAAGAACCAACAGGAACTTGTTGACGGATGAAAGGGGAACCAGAGGTTCGACTTAAGTCCTTGATCGGAAAGCGTTGGCGCGTTTGGTGACAGCAGGCTTCTCATACACCTTATTGGTGGTGCGATGCTTGGTGACGGATGCGACGGGCTCAGCCTTGTGGATTAAGGATTTTCGGGGTTCCGACGTTTTTTGCGGCGGTCGCTGCATAAAATTGTAGGAAGCCGAAAGCTCGTGTATAGTAGGGAAATGCCGGTGCCCAGCATCCATGGCAGGTTGCGGGTGGGAGCCTGAGAGGCCGTAGAAATGCGTTTGATACTGATCGATCATGAAGCTGCCTTCGTTACCCGTGTCCGCCAGTTGGCGCGCCGCGCCGGGGTAACCGACCCCGTTGACGAAGTCGCCGATCTGGCCGATCTGGCCCGCGTGGTGGCGGCGAACCCGAAGGCGACGATTGTCGGCATGGTGTCCACGACCATGGCGGCACGCGGCGCCATCAAGGAATTCGTGCAGCGTTGGCCCAACGTGCCGCTGATCGCTGTCGGCGGGAACGATCCCGACCGGATGCGGGCGGCCCTGGGTGAAGGGGCGCGTGCCTATATCCGCCGCAGCGACGTCGCGGACGAGTTGCCGAACGCGCTGGAGGTTGTGGGCGATGGCGGCGTTTTCGTCCCGCCGGTCGTGGCGATGCGGCCGGGCGGCGAACCCCTGATGACCGTGGCGGGCCCGGTCCCTGCCGGCTTCTTCCGGGAAGATGCGGGCAAGCAGCTGACGCCGCGTCAGCGCGAAATTCTGTCGATGATCCGGGTTGGCCGCAACAATCAGGAGATCGCCGAAATGCTGGACCTGACGGTTGGAACCGTGAAAATCCACATCACGGCGATCTTCAAGGCGCTGGGCGTGCGTAATCGCACGCAGGCCATGGTGGCGGCGGACTGGCTTGACCTGCCGACAGTTGAAACCCTGCCCTCGGGCGTCTGACCCGACCGGTGCGAAGGTGATGGCGGGGGCGGCTGTTGGCCGCCCCTTTGCTTTTTGCCCCGCAATTGCCAGAAAGCAGCGTATTGTATCGTCGGTCGCACCGCTTGTTCCGCCCTGTCCGGGCGTGCAAGGGGGGTGACGCGGGGGCAGCCGCCTTGACCCGGGACGGGGGGTCTGCTATCGCCGCCCTTTATTTATTCGTTCGGCAAGTGGCCGAGGGTGATGCATGTCCGATATCTTTCGCGAAGTTGACGAGGATCTGCGCCGCGACCAGATCATGACGTTCTGGAAGCGGTACGGTGGTTTCGTCATCGCGGCCGCCATTCT
>CALRNG020000101.1:0-9908 GCA_943369495.1 Rhizobium sp. Q54 | reverse complement strand
GCCAACTCCTCGGCGATCGTTTCGCTGCTGTCATCGGTGGCGGTCAAAGCCTCGGCCTCCTGCTGCACCACGCGCAGGACACGGGCCAGGAATTCCTGGTTCCACAGGCCACGTTCGGCAGCTTCGGCCTTGGTCGGCGTGAAGCTTTCGATCTCATCACGGCTGACAATGCCCTTGGCAGCCAGCAGCCGTTCCAGCGTGTCCAGCCGCTGACGCGTCACCACCAGTTCGCCGGCCAGCGCCATGGTGATGGACATGGCGCGTTCGGCCTCCCAGCTTTCCAGGAAATGCGGGCGTTTGCCGGTTGGTTTGGCCGATGCCCCGGCCAGGGCCATCTGGATCGACATTACACAATCTCCTTGCGGGCACCCACGACATGCCAGGCCGCTTTGCGGCCATAATCCTCGCCATTGTCATCGGCGGCGTCGGGGAAGACGGATTTATCCACCACGGCGGTGACGCCGCCATGGATCAGGCTTTCCTGGGCAAAGCCAGCCTGCACCATCCAGGCATCCAGGTCGGCCTCATGCATCTTGGTCCAGAACGGTTCGGCGTTGTAGAACGCATCCCAATCGCGCATGGCCTGTTCGAACAGGGGCATGGCCGGATTATACTGCGGCTGCTCCACATGCAGGACGATGCCGCCCGGCGACAGCAGGCGGTGGCCTTCCTTGAAAATCCGCTGCATGGAGCTGTAGCTGGTTTCGTGCAGGAACATGGTGGTCTGCACCCAGTCGAAGCTGCCATCGGCGAATTGCGGTAGGCTTTCGACATTGGCCTGGACGAACGTCACATTCTCCACGCCCAACGACTTGGCCCGCGCCAGTCCATACCGCAGCATGGGCGCGCCGACATCGACGGCCACCACTTCCGCCTCTGGAAAGGCCTGGGCCAGGGGCAGGACGTTATGGCCAAGGCCACAGCCCATGTCCAATATGCGCTTGGGCTTGAAATCGGGCAGGTTGCGGGCGACCCATCGGGCCACGGCCTGCCCGCCGCCATCGGAATAACGGCCCAGCATGCCGCCCGTGGTCGCGAACAGGCCGCTATCATAGTTGGCGGCATTGGCCACGTCGCCCAGACCATATTCGGTGTGATAGCTGCCGGGCATGCAATGATGGTCGATGGACGATACATAGCGCGGCAGTGCCAGTGTCGGGTCCAGCACCAGACGCGGATCGCCATCGGTGAGGGCGGCGGCCCGTGCCGCCAGCTCCTCCTGCTGGCGCAGCGTGACCCAGCGGCCAGCCTGCTGCCGCATCTCCATCGTGTTGCGGCGCAGTGCCGACCAGACCTGCCAGTACGGGTCCTGGGTCAGGGCGCGGCGTACCTGATGCCGGTCGCTGAAGCTTTTGCCCGGCGCCACACGCGCATCGAAGGCAGCCTTCACGCCCGGCATCACCCGGCCCGCCAGATGGCGGTTCATATGGGCCAGAAAGTTGAACCGCTCCACCTCGTCATGCGTCATTTCCGGGAAGATCCCATGGCGGCCAACCACCCGGTAATCGGGCGGACCGTCATAGACGGCGAGAAGGGCCGCTTCGCGGTCGTCAACGGGCTTGCCTGATCCGTCCATATCCATGCCTCCGCTATCGCCATTAAGGCTGCCTGGAAGCAAGAGTAAGCCCGGAAGGGGCAGGGCACCCCACACCCATTTGTCATTCCACACAACCTGCCTTTGTTGGCTACCACAACCGGCCTTTGTGCGGATTCCCAATCGCCTGTTGGACAGGATGGATGGGGCGATGAATTATGTCAGGACAAATCAAAGCGGGTGCTCGCATGCCAGACAATCTGCCGCTCCATGACCCGATTGCCGATCTGATCGCCGACCTTTCCGCTGCCATCGGTACTGACCGGGTCAGCCTATCGCCCGAACGCCGGGCGCTTTTTAGCCAGGATATCTGGTCGAAGGCTCCGCACCCGGTCGATATCGTCGTCACCCCCACGGATAGTCAGGCACTGGCCCACGCAGTCCGTCTGGCCACGGCGGCTGGACTGCCTGTCCTGCCGCGCGGCGGCGGCATGAGCTATACCGGCGGCTATGTCGGGGCGGAGCCGCCGGCGCTGCTGATCGATATGTCGGCCATGAACCGGGTCCTGTCCATCGACCCAGACAATATGCGGGTGACGGTGGAGGCGGGCTGCACCTGGAAAACCCTGCACGCGGCGTTGAGCCCGCTGGGTCTGCGCACGCCTTTCTGGGGGCCGCTATCGGGGATCAGTTCGACAGTCGGCGGTGGCCTGTCCCAGCAGAATGCCTTTTTCGGCGCCGGCCTTTATGGCACGACCTCGGAAAGTATCATCGGGCTGCGCGTGGTGTTGCCCGACGGCACGATGCTGACCACGGGTGCCCGCCGGCCACAGGATGGCAATCCCTTCTACCGCTTCTATGGTCCCGACCTGACGGGTCTGTTCTGTGGCGATTGCGGCGCCTTGGGCATCAAGGCGGAGATCACGCTGCGCCTGATGCCCTTGCCGGCCCATGAAGGATATCTGTCATTCAGCTTCGGTGAGCGGGATCAGTGCCTGGCGGCGCTGGCGGATGTGGTCCGCAGCGGTATTGCGGCGGAAACCTGCGCCTTTGACCCGGCCCTGGCGCGGGTGCGCATGAAGCGCGCCTCCATGCTGTCCGATGTGAAGGCCCTGGGTAACGTCATCGCCAAGCAGAAATCCCTCATGGGCGGGATGCGGGAGGCGGCGCGCATCGCGCTGGCCGGGCGCAGCTTCATTCCAGACGAATGCTGGAGCCTGCATCTGACGGTGGAGGGGCGGTCAGCGGCGGCGGTGGAGGCGGACCTGATCGCCCTGCGCACCATCGGTCGCCGCCATCAGGGGGCGGAGGTGGAAAACACCATCCCCAAGGTGCTGCGCGCCCAGCCCTTCACGCCGCTGAACAATGTGCTGGGGCCGGGGGGTGAACGCTGGGTACCCGTTCACGGCATCGTCGCCCCCGGTGACGCCATCGCGGCCCAAGCGGCGGTGGAGGATGCGCTGGGTGCGATGGCGGCTGAACTGACCGAAGCCGGCGTCACCATCGGCTATATGCTGACCTCTATGTCGACCAACAGCTTCCTGATCGAGCCGGTCTTCTTCTGGCCGGAGGCACGCGAAGCGCTGCATGAGGCGACGGTGGAGCCGGGTATCCTGTCGCGGCTGCCACTTCACGCACCCAACCCCGCCGTCACGGCCCTGGTGGCCCGGGCGCGAAAGGCCGTGGTGACGGCGCTGCAGCCGTTCGGGGCCGCCCATTTCCAGGTCGGGCGCACCTATCCGCTGTCGCAGGATGCCGACCCGGCGGCCTTTGCCCTGCTGCGCGCGATCAAGGCGTCAGTCGATCCAGATCACCGCATCAACCCTGGGGTTCTCGGGCTGTAGGATTAATTGTCCGGACATATTGATCTGGATCAATGAGCATTCCCATCCATGCCGGGCACATTGGACCCTGGGTCCAAAAGGTTCGGGCCGGCAATCAAGACATGAGGGAAGCGTCATGGAAATCCTGGGAATGTACCTGGACGAGCATCTGGTGCTGCGCTGGCTGCATATCATTGCCATGGCCTATTGGTTGGGCGGGGAATGGGGGGTGTTCAATGCCTCGCGCCCGCTGACCAACAGCGCCCTGTCGCTGGCCGAACGGCGCCGGCACATGGAAACGGCCTACCGGATCGACATCCTGCCGCGCAGCGGGATTGTGCTGCTGCTGCCATTGGGCCTCCATCTGGGCCACAACATGGGGGTGCAACCGCTGGGCGGATACTGGCTGGTGGGCATGTGGATCTTCGTCGCGGCCTGGCTGTCGCTGGTGCTGTTCGCCTTTTTCAAGCGCAACTCGCCCGCCTATATGACCCTCACCAAGACCGATGAGGCGATCCGCTATGTGGTGATCCCGGCGCTGTTCTGTGTTGGTCTGTACAGCCTGATCACCGGTGGGCCGCTATCGGCGGGTTGGTACGCAGCCAAGGCGACGCTGTTTTCGGGGCTGCTGATCATCGGGCTGCTGCTGCGCTACATCATGCGGGACTGGATCGTGATCTTCCGCCGGATGGAGGCGGAAGGACCGTCATCTGCTCTGGAGACGAAACTGGACCGCGCCTTGGCCGTGGGACGCCGGCTTGCCTATCTCTATTGGGCCGGCATCATCACCATGGCTTTCCTGGGGACGGTGAAACCATTCTGAAAGGGTAAGCCCCGATGCTGTTGGCATGTCTGACATTGCTGCACCTATTCGTGCTGGTCTTCTGGGTCGGGGGCGATCTTGGCGCCTATTACGCCTCCTATGCAGTCGCCGACCCGCGTCACCCGCCGGCGGCACGGCGGCTGGCGGCCCGCATGATCAGCAATATCGACATGGCGCCCCGCACCAGTCTGGTCCTGGCTTTACCCACCGGGCTGACGCTGGCGGTGGCAAAGGGATGGCTGCAACTGGACTTGGTCTGGCTGATCCTGGCCTGGGTCATCAGCCTGATCTGGCTGGCCGTTGTCTGGGCGGTGCATGTGACGGAACCAAAGCCCGGCAGCGCCTTGCCACGCGCCGATGTCGGCCTGCGTGTCGCGGCCATCATCGGCTTCGCGGCGGTGGGCGTTGGGGCATTGTCTGGCTTCGTCGCCGTTCCCGGCTTCATCGGCCTGAAACTGGTCCTGCTGGCCGCGGCTATCGGCTTCGGCCTGACCATCCGCCGTGTGCTGCCACCCTTTGCCGTCGCCTTTGCCAAAGTCCTGAACAATCCTGACGATGGTGCGGCCCAGGCTTTGGTGGCGGACCTGTTGTCCGACGTGCGTCGCTATGTCGTCGGTATCTGGGTAACCGTCAGCCTGGCCGGCCTGATCGGCATCTGGCAGCCCGTGATTTAAGCACTCGCGGCCCGGATTGTGGTGCCGATGCCACAACGCCGGGCCGATACACCAGAAATCGCTTTTGTATACAAATGCCCTTGCGTTACCTAAAGGTATAACATTATATCAATAACTCATCCCCATTGGCAGAAGCCAGGGGGCAAGGCCAGGCGAAGACCGGCCACCAGGATGCGTTGGCATTATCCGAAAAATCACCGCCTCGATGCGGACCGGAACAGGAAGGGACTCAACAAATGCAGAAGAAGCATGTCTTCTTTAAAAGCGGCGGCTGCGCGCTTCTGGCGCTGCTGTCGGCTACCCCGTCATTGGCCCAGCAGACCCAGCCTCAGGGCTTGCTGGAGGAAATCATCGTGACGGCGCAGCGCCGCGCGGAATCGGTGCAGGACGTGCCCGTCGCTATCACTGCCTTCTCCGCATCAGAACTGGAGCGGCGGCAGATCACGGAGACCCTTGACCTGATCAATGCTGTGCCCAACCTGATCGGCGCCAATAACACAGGTCTGGGGTCGGCCAACCAATATTATCTGCGCGCGCTGGGCAACACCGAAACCATCGCCACCTTCGACCCGCCTGTCGGCACCTATGTCGACGACATCTATGTCAGCCGGCAGAACGCCAACAACTTCGCCTTCTTCGATGTAGAACGGATCGAAGTGCTGCGCGGGCCGCAGGGCACCCTGTTCGGGCGCAACACCACGGGCGGTGCGGTCAATGTCATCATGGCCAAACCGCGCGATACGCTGGGTGGCTTCGCCGAAATCGGCTATGGCAAATATGATGAAAAATCGGCCCGCGCCTCCATCGACATCCCGCTGTCGGAAACGGTGCTGACCAAGCTGTCGGCCTTCAAGATCAAGAATGACGGCTGGGCGAAGAACCTGACGACGGGCGAGGATAATAACGGCGAGGATACGACCGGCCTGCGCGGCGCCGTTCGCTGGCTGGTCTCCGACAACGTCACCTGGGACATCTCGTCCGACTACATGGACAGCGACAGTGACAGCCTGCTGAACACCAAGGAGGGGGGCCGCCGTGTCACCCGTACGGGCCTGACCAAGCAGGGCGGGGCGCTGCGCCCCTATCTGGTGGGCGAGAAGGGCGATTACGGTCTTGGCAACAATGTCCGCACCTGGACCTTGACCTCCAACATCGCGGTGGAGACGGCGGGACCGACCATCAATGTCATTTCCGGCTATCGCGACCTGCACCAGGAATATGCGCTGGACTTCGCCAATATGGCCAAGGCCACGGGCGGTTTCGCCATCGCCAATACCAGCGACCATGATCAGTTCAGTCAGGAGATCAAGGCCAACGGGTCCCTGTTCAGCGATAAGCTGGATTATGTGGTCGGCGTCTATTACCTGCATGAGGATAACACGACCGACTTCGCCGATTTCCTGAACTTCGTGGCGCCCACGGTGTTGGCCGACCGGACCCTGACCAACAGTACGGAGGCCAAGGCGGCCTATGCGCAGTTCGATTTTCATGCCACCGACCGTCTGACAGCCACCGCCGGTCTGCGCTTTACGGAAGAGAAAAAGACCATCGGCGTCGTATCGAACGGCAACCCCCGGTCGGTGGCGAATTTCAGCACCGCCAACATGGTGGCACTCGGAATTCCCGATGACCTGACGACGGCCATCTGGACCCCGCGTTTTGCGCTGGAGTTCGAAGCGGCCGAGGATGTGATGCTGTTCGCGTCCGCCACCCGCGGCTTCAAGTCCGGTGGCTGGAACGCACGCGGCACCTCGGCGGAAGTGATCCGCAGCTTCTCAGCCGAAAAGGTCTGGTCGTATGAAACGGGTGTGCGTTCTGAATGGCTGGATGGCAGCTTGCGTGTCAACCTGAACGCCTTCTACACCGATGTCAGCGACTTCCAGATCCCATCCGCCTTTCAGCAAGCCAGTGGCGCCATCGCCTTCATCACCGGCAATTATGCCGACATGGAAGTGCAGGGGCTGGAGGCGGAATTCACCTGGGTGCCCGTTGAGGGCCTGAACCTCTCTGCCGCCCTGGGCGTGCAGGAAAGCAAGTATAAGCGCTACGCTGCCTCCGTCCTGACCCAGCAGGCGCAGTGCCGGGCCGGGACCACGGCCCGGTGTGGTCAGGGTATTGTCACGCCTTCCGGCACTATCGCCGAACCGGTGCGCAGCCCCGATGTCACCCTGAACCTGTCCGGTTCCTATGACATCGCCATCGGCGAATATCTGCTGACCCCGTCGGTCAGCATGACCCATGTCGGCAAGCACTGGGTCCAGACCAGCAATGTGCTGGCCTCCTATGAGAATGGCTACACGACCTATAGCGGTGGCCTCACCTTCGGCCCCGCTGATGGTCCCTGGTCGGCGTCGTTGGAATGCTCCAACTGCACTGACGTGACTTATCGGACCTCCTTCCTGATTTCCAGCTACCTGAACCGTCCCGTCACCTGGACGGGTCGTCTGAAGTATAAGTTCTGATGCGTGCCATTCCGGAACAGGCTGGCAATCGCCCGCCTGTTCCGGAATGATGATGGCCGGATTGGCATGGTTATCGTGGGCGGGCAGCATGGAACTGCGGGACCTGGAATATTTCCTGGCCGTCGTTGATACCGGCAGCCTGACCCTGGCCGCCCGGCAAAAGGGGTTGAGCCAGCAGGCCCTTTCCAAAAGCCTGGCGCGGCTGGAGGGGGAGTTGGGCGTCCTGCTGCTGGAACGCACGCCAAAGGGCGTTCGCGTGACCCGCATGGGGGAGGCGTTGCTGTCCCGCGCCCGGTCTGTCCTGGGGGAGATGGGGCAGTTCCGTCGTGACCTGGATGTCGCGCTGGGGCGCAGCAGCACGCAATTGGCGCTGGGCATCAGTCCGGCCGCCGCAGCCGGCATCGGTCGCCACGCCGTTCCACGCCTGCAGCGGATGTTCCCGCGCCTGCATCTGCGGGTGGAGGCGGGGGTGGAGCCGGTCTTTGTGCGCATGCTGCTAGCCGGCGATATTGATCTGGCCATCACCACCAGTGCGGCGGCCACGGACCCGCAGATTACGGTGAATACGCTGGAACATGAACGCTGGGTCGTGGCCGGGCGGCGGGACCATCCGGTCCTGTCGCATGCCCGCACCCTGGCTGATCTGGCGGGCTGCGACTGGATCTATGGCCCCATGCCCGACGGGCTGGACGGGCGTATCGACCGGTTTTTCCTGACGCAGGGGGCGGAACCGATCCGGCCCCGCATCACC
Source organism: Rhizobium sp. Q54 (assembly GCA_943369495.1). GTDB lineage: Bacteria > Pseudomonadota > Alphaproteobacteria > Azospirillales > Azospirillaceae > Niveispirillum. The sequence goes on along the minus strand of CALRNG020000101.1, from coordinate 1,841 downwards.
TCATCCTCCATCCTGTTCGGCCTGTCCATCCTGACCAGCACCGACCTGCTGGCCATCCTGCCACGGTCGATGGTGACGGACAGCGCCGACCTGATGGGCCGTGACATGGCGGACGGCGCCTGGACCACGCCGCTGACCGTCATGCGCCGTCGCCGCGCCGCCCCCTCTGCCTTCGAGACGGCCCTGATCGACATTCTGTCGGATGAGGCACGCCGTGCCGGGCATACCGGGTAACAACCGGCGTTTGTAAAGATTTCCAAGCTGTTGTTGGCATGCAGCCGTTGGCTTGCCCCATGGTGAAGGTCGCAACAGCGGGCAAGGACCCTACCATGGCTGAGATCGAACGCCATTTCGTGCAGGTCGATGGCCGGTTGGTCCATTACCGGCGGGCCGGCAGCGGCCCCGTCCTTCTGATCCTGCACCAGTCGCCGCGCGATGGCGGCGAATTGCTGCCGCTGATGCAAGCCATGGCTCCTTATGCGACCGTGATCGCCCCAGACACGCCCGGCTTCGGCCTGTCTGATCCGTTGCCGGAAGGTCCGGCCCAGATCGACCGCTTCGCCCAGGCGCTGGAAAGGCTGATCCAGGCGCTGGGTCTGGAACAGATGGCACTGTATGGCCTGCACACAGGTGGCTGCATTGCCTGCCGCTTTGCTGCCCTCTACCCGCAGCGGGTCAGCGGACTGGTCGTGGATGGGTTTCTGCTGCTGGATGGGGCTGAGCGGGCCGATCTTCTGGCCCATTATCTGCCGCCCATCACACCGCGTGCCGATGGCGGCCATCTGGCCTTCATCTGGCACCGTATCCGTGACCAGGGGATTTTCTTTCCATGGTACCGGCCAGAAACCACGACGCGGCTGGATCGTCCACGACCGGACCCGGTGCGGGTCCATCAGATGGCCATGGAATTGATGCGGGCGGGTGACCATTACCGGACCGGCTATGGCGCTGCCCTGGCCTATTGTCCCGCCGATGATATGGCAGGTTTGAGTGTGCCGGCCCTGCTGTTCGCGGCACAGGATGACATCCTGGTCAAGTACCTGTCCCGGCTACCGCCCCTGTCGCACCCGGTAGAGGCCGGTACGGCGCCTGACCGGGCTGCGGCCTGGGAACGGATCGCCGGGTTCCTGCGCCGCCATCTTCCCGCACAGCCAGCCCCGCCGCCGCCGGCCTGTGCGGCGCGCGGCTTCCATCAGGGGCTGGCCTGGAGCGCCGGTGGCGAGGGACCGGAGGTGACTTTGCTGCTTCATGATCTGGGCGGTGCGGGTCATCTGCTACCGTTGCCGCGAACAGGCCGCTGGCTGGCCATCGATATGCCCGGCATGGGTGACAGTCTGCCTGTGGTGGACGCAAGCGACATCCAGGCCGTTGCCGGGGCGATCACGGACCTGCTTATGACGCTTCATTATCCACCAATGCGGGTTGCCGGCTGGGGTTATGGCGCCCGCGTGGCCCTGATGTTGGCGCAGCGGCACCCCGCCTTGGTCAAGCACACGGATGTCGTCACAGGCCTGCCGCCACGGCCCCTCTGCCTGCTGCCGACGGACGGGGGCGGGCACCTGCTGGCGGCGTGGCAGCAGGCACGCGACTGGCATCTTTTCGGCCCTGGTCCTGTCACCCTGCCAGACCCTGACCGCCTGCAGGAGGAGGCTTTCTGCTGGCTGCTTGCGGCCACCGTGCTGGACGTAGCCTGGCAGGCGGCTAACGCCTTTCCCATAGACGCGCCAGCCGCCCGTTGATCCACATCCATCCCGACAAAAGCCTTAATAATGGTATAAAGATATATCATTAAATTTGGATCGATGCTATCCCTGAGACCATCATCAGGCGGAGGAACCCGG
>CALRNG020000100.1:0-9959 GCA_943369495.1 Rhizobium sp. Q54 | reverse complement strand
GGCATCGTCGGTCAGGTTGATGCGGCTATATTCGCTCTCATCCGACTTCGACATTTTCTTGGTGCCGTCCCGCAGGCTCATCACCCGCGTCGCTTCCCCCAGGATCTGCGGTTCGGGCAGGGGGAAGAAGCCGTCGGCCTTGTAATAGCGGTTGAAGGCGCCTGCAATGTCGCGGGCCAGTTCCAGATGCTGCTTCTGATCCTCGCCCACCGGCACATGGGTCGCCTTGTAGAGCAGGATGTCGGCGGCCATCAGGACCGGGTAGGCATAGAGGCCCAGGACGGCATTATCCTTCTGCTTGCCGGCCTTTTCCTTGAACTGGGTCATGCGGTTCAGCCAGCCGAGCGGCGTGTGGCAGGTCAGGATCCAGTTTAACTCGGCATGGCCGCTGACCGATGACTGGTTGAACAGGATGTTCTTGTCGGGGTCGATGCCCGCCGCGATATAGGCGGCCGCCACCTCGCGGATATTGTTCCGCAGGGTTTCGGGGTCGTGATCGATGGTCATGGCGTGCAGATCGACGACGCAGAAGATGGCGTCCATGTCGTTCTGCAGCTTCACCCAGTTCTTCAGCGCGCCGAGATAATTGCCGAGGTGGAGCTGGCGGGTCGGCTGCATGCCGGAAAAGATAAGGCTCATCGCTTGAGGTCTCTATCGGTCGCTTGTGGAAGGCGAAATGCCGGGCCGTCTGTATCGCGCGCGCATGCGGCCTGGGTCAAGCGGCGGGCGTGTTTCCGCCCCGGCGCAGCAGCCCCTTGATCTCCGACAGGCGCGTGGCGCCGAACAGGAAGCACAGCGCGAAATAGGTGATAGACGCACCGGCGATGACGGCGATCAGGGCGCTGATCCGTTCCAGGGCCGCCCCCACGAACAGCCATTTTGCCAATAGTTCCGTCAGCCCGATGCCGGCCAACGCCAGACCGAGCGCTGCCAGCGCCATGCGCCACAGCCGGCTTTTCAGCCTTTCATCCAGCACCAGCAGGCCGCGGCGGCGCAGGCCGATGGCCAGCAGCACCACATTCAACCAGGCGGTCAGACCGGGTGCCAGGGCCAGCCCGACATGGCCCAGCGGTTCGATCAGAGCCAACGAGACCAGGACATTGCCGATCAGCACCACAATGGCGATACGCACCGGTCCCTTCGTGTCCTGCTTGGCAAAATAGGCGGATGACAGGATCTTGGCTACAATGAAGGCCGGGATGCCGATGGCAAAGGCCTGCAGCGCCGCCGCTGTGGCGGTCGCATCGGCGGCCGTGAAGGCGCCGCCCTTGAACAGGACATGTACCAGCGGGGCCGGAATGGTCAGCAACGCCATCGTGGCGGGCAGGCCGAACAGGGCCGCGAATTCCAGGCCCCGGCACAGGCTGGCCTTCACCCCATCCTGATCACCCGCCGCCATCTGCCGCGACAAAAGCGGCAGCAGGGCGGTACCCACCGCCACACCGATCACCGACATGGGCAGCTGGTTCAAGCGATCGGCATATTGCAGATGCGATACCGCCCCGGTGGGCAGCCAGGACGCCAGATTGGTGCCGACCAGCAGGTTGAACTGATAGACCCCGGCCCCCAGGATGCCGGGCGCCAACAGCGCAAACAGCTTTTTCACGCGCGGCGTCAGGCGCGGGCGGCGCAGAGACAGGTCCATGCCGGCCCGGCGTGCCGCCAGGATCATCCAAACCATCTGCGCCAGTCCTGCCACCGGCACGCCATAGGCCAGCATCCAATGCGCTCCGATGCCCAGTGGCCCCGACAGCAGCAGGCCGGTGATCTGCACGATATTCAGCAGGATCGGTGCCGCCGCGAACGGCCCGAACCGGCCCACGGCATTGAGGATAGACCCAAACAACGCCGTGATGGAAATCAGCGCCAGATAGGGGAAGGTAATGTGGGAAAGCGTCACCGCCAGCTTGAACTGCGCGGGATTGTCATGAAAACCCGTGGCCAGGATGGCCACCACCCAGGGCATGGACAGCGCCATGATGATTGAGAAAATCATCAAGATGGCGACCATGAAGGACAAGGCCTCCTCCGCCATCCCCCTGGCCGCCTCCTTGCCCTCCTGCTGCATGGCGCCGGCGAACAAGGGCAGGAAGGCCGCCGTGAAGGCGCCTTCGGCAAAGAGCGAGCGGAACAGGTTGGGCAGGCGGAAGGCCACGAAGAAGGCGTCCGCCTCCATGCCGGCACCCAGCAGGCGGGCCTGCAGCATGTCGCGCACAAAGCCCAGCACGCGGCTGATCATGGTGATGCCGCCGACAGTGGCGATGGCGCGGGCGAAGCTCATGAAGGAGTCCAGGCTGGTGGGGCCTTGACGCTACCCCCATTTGTCATCCCCGCGAAAGCGGGGACCCAGCATGAGGCGCGGTCAGCGCCAATATGACTCATATCGCGGCAGACGCCGCTCCTGCTGGATCCCCGCCTGCGCGGGGATGATGACAGGGCATGTTGCCCTGCCCTCAATCCTTCAAATCCGCGAAGAACTCTTTCACCTTGGCGAAAAACCCTTCCGACTCGGGATTCTGGCCGTTTTCCGAGGCGTCCTTTTCGAATTCGCGCAGCAGTTCCTGCTGGCGTTTCGTCAGGTTGACGGGGGTTTCGACCATGACATTGATGTACATGTCGCCGCGCTGCGGGCTGCGCAGCACGCTCATGCCCTTGCCCTTCAGGCGGAACTGGTGGCCCGTCTGGGTGCCGGCGGGCACATTCACCTTGGCGCGGCTGCCATCGATGGTCGGCACCTCGATGGTCCCGCCCAGCGCCGCCGTGGTCATGGGGATGGGCACGCGGCAATGAAGATTGGCGCCGTCGCGCTGGAAGAAGCGGTGGGCGGCAATGGACAGGAAGATATAGAGATCGCCCGGCGTGCCGCCGCGCAATCCCGCCTCACCCTCGCCTGCCAGACGGATGCGGGTACCATCCTCCACGCCCGCCGGGATGGAGACCTGAAGGGTCTTTTCCTTGCGCACCCGGCCCTGGCCACCGCAATGGCGGCAGGGGTCCTTGATGACGCGGCCCGCGCCGTTACAGGTGGGGCAGGTGCGTTCAATGGTGAAGAAGCCCTGCTGGGCCCGCACCTTGCCGGCCCCATTACAGGTGCCGCAGGTGGTGGGGCTGCTGCCCGCCTCTGCGCCTGACCCGCCGCAGGGATCGCACATGACGCTAGTCGGCACGCGGACCTGTGTGGCGGAGCCCTTGAAGGCGTCCTCCAGGCTGATTTCCAGATTATAGCGCAGGTCATTGCCGCGGTTATTGGTCTGGCCGCCGCGCCCGCCCCGGCCCATGAACTCGCCAAACATCTCATCAAAGATGTCGGCAAAGCCGCCGCCGAATTCGAAGCCACCTGCCGCGCCCCCTGCACCGGGGCGTCCGCCACCGCCTTCAAAGGCGGCATGGCCGAACCGGTCATAGGCCGCGCGCTTCTGCTCGTCCTTCAGGCAATCATAGGCTTCGTTGATTTCCTTGAACTTCTGCTCGGCCGTCTTGTCACCCTGATTGCGGTCGGGGTGATATTGCATGGCCAGCTTGCGATAGGCCTTTTTCAGGTCGTCGGCGCTGGCGTTTTTCGGGGCGCCGAGAACTTCGTAATAATCGCGCTTCGACATTGTGGCCTCTGTCCCTTCGCATCCGGTCCGGCCGGCCTGTCACTGGCGCCGTACCCGGATTGGAAGCCAATTCATCAACATTCCTGTCAAGCAACAGGCCCGCCCGGGTAAACCGGGCGGGCCAGCGCCAGACTTGGAACGGCTGACCCGCCCCCAACTTTGGGGGTCAAACGGCGTCAGTTCTTCTTACGGTCGTCAACTTCCTCGAAGTCGGCGTCCACCACCTTCTCACCACCGGCATTGTCATCATCGCCGGCGTTGGAGGATGAGGCAGAAGCACCGTCAGCGGCCCCGCCTTCCTGACCCGCCTTGTACAGGGCCTCACCGATCTTCATGCTGGCCTGGGCCAGGGCATCGGTCTTGGCCTTGATGGCGGCCGGATCGTCACCATTCATGGCCGTCTTCAGATCGGCGATGGCGGCTTCGACGGCGGACTTGTCGGCGGCGGCGATCTTGTCCTCATTCTCCTTGATGGTCCGCTCGGTGGAGTGGATCAGACCGTCGGCGTGGTTCTTGGCTTCCACCAGTTCCTTACGCTTCTTGTCTTCCGCCGCATGTTCCTCGGCGTCCTTGACCATCTTCTGGATGTCGTTGTCCGACAGACCGCCAGAGGCCTGGATGCGGATCACCTGCTCCTTGCCGGTGGCCTTGTCTTTGGCGCCGACATTGACGATGCCGTTGGCGTCGATGTCGAAGGTCACTTCGATCTGCGGCACGCCACGCGGGGCCGACGGAATGCCCATCAGGTCGAACTGGCCCAGCATCTTGTTGTCCTGGGCCATTTCGCGTTCACCCTGGAACACGCGGATGGTCACGGCGGACTGGTTGTCTTCCGCCGTGGAGAAGACCTGGGACTTCTTGGTCGGGATCGTCGTATTGCGGTCGATCAGACGGGTGAAGACACCGCCCAGCGTTTCGATACCCAGCGACAGCGGCGTGACGTCCAGCAGCAGCACATCCTTGACGTCGCCCTTCAGGACGCCGCCCTGGATGGCCGCACCGATGGCCACAACCTCGTCGGGGTTCACGCCCCGGTTCGGCTCCTTGCCGAAAATCTGCTTCACGGTCTCAATGATCTTGGGCATGCGGGTCATGCCGCCGACCAGGATCACCTCATCCACTTCCGACGCCTTCAAGCCGGCATCCTTCAGCGCGGCCTGACAGGGGCCGACGGTGCGGCGGACCAGATCTTCCACCAGGGCTTCCAGCTTGGCGCGGGTCAGCTTGATGTTCAGGTGCTTCGGGCCCGACGCATCAGCCGTGACGAAGGGCAGGTTCACTTCCGTTTGGACAGAGCTGGACAGCTCAATCTTGGCCTTTTCGGCGGCTTCCTTCAGGCGCTGCAGGGCCAGACGGTCCTTGCGCAGGTCGATGCCCTGCTCCTTCTGGAACTCCTCGGCCAGGTAATCGATGATCTTGCCGTCGAAATCTTCACCGCCCAGGAACGTGTCGCCATTCGTGGACTTCACCTCGAACACGCCATCGCCGATTTCCAGGATCGACACGTCGAAGGTGCCGCCACCCAGATCGTAGACGGCGATGGTCCCGGTGCCCTTCTTTTCCATGCCATAGGCAAGGGCGGCGGCCGTCGGCTCGTTGATGATGCGCAGCACTTCCAGGCCGGCGATCCGGCCGGCATCCTTGGTGGCCTGACGCTGGCTGTCATTGAAATAGGCGGGAACGGTGATGACGGCCTGGGTGACCTTCTCACCCAGATAGGCCTCGGCGGTCTCCTTCATCTTCTGCAAGATGAAGGCGCTGACCTGGCTGGGGCTGTACTTCTCGGCATGCGCCTCGACCCAGGCATCGCCATTGCCGCCCGACACGATCTTGTACGGGACCAGGGCGGCGTCCTTCTTGGTCACCGGATCATCGAAGCGGCGGCCGATCAGGCGCTTGATGGCGAACAGCGTATTGTCGGGGTTCGTGACGGCCTGGCGCTTCGCGGGCTGTCCCGTCAGCCGTTCACCACCCTGGGTGAAGGCGACCATGGACGGCGTCGTGCGCGCGCCTTCGGCATTTTCGATAACCTTGGCCTGCGTGCCTTCCATGACGGCCACGCAGGAATTGGTGGTGCCCAGATCGATACCGATAACCTTGCTCATGACGACCTCTCTTGTTCGGCAGACCGCCCACGGCCCAAAGCACCGCGATATGGTCCCCATCGTTGATCTCCGGGACGGTTCACCGTCCTGGCGCACAGCAGATATAGGCAGGACGGCTGATATCCGCAACTGTCCAGCCTTGGTAACGGCATTGCCATTTTCGTCAAGGCTGCTTTGCCCCGGCCGCCCACCCTACCCCAGGGCGCTCGCACGGTGGCTGCGTGTAGACACCGTTGTCACTTCTCTTCGAGTAAACATGTTCATATGACGTTTGAGTAAACTATATATCACTACGGTTGCAGATGATACGCGCAAGCTCTTTTTGTTTGGGTGCTCAAACAATGATAGAGTTTATACTTATTAACGCTAAAAATTAATGCGTTTATATATATATTTCTCTATGGAAACCTATTAGCATTGATTCCGGTGGATGAGTATGGCCCTGAAACAGGGTCGAAGACCGTCGACAGGGGGGCGGAACCGATGGACTGTTCGATGAACAATCAGGAAATGGTTGGGGACGAACCTGCGCCGGAGGTGGCGATGGCCATCAAGCGCTGTCTGGAAAGTCTGGTGCGGGACGCACGTCGCAGCCAGATGGACGATCTGGCTGAGTTCCTGGCCCTGGCGGCCTTGGCCGCCGATGACGCGGCGAAGGCCCGGTGCAAGGCGGCCGGGGCCGCACCGCTTCGGGAGACCACGCCGGCTGGCCTTGCCTTCCGCAAGGTGGCGGGTTCCTGCTGAACCTGTCCTTCATGTCATGAGGACGTTTTCGGGCTGGTGGCACCGGTTCCGTCTGGCTTAAGGGATGGGGGATATCCCGCCCTGCCAGGACACCGGCCACCATGTCCGAGACCCGATCCAGCCCTTTCGACCTTTCCGCCTATCTGGCCCGCATTGGCCATGCCGGTCCTATGGTTGCCGATCTGGCGACGCTGCGTGCTGTCCATATCGCCCATGTCGGCGCGATTCCGTTCGAAAACCTGGATATCCAGTTGGGCCTGCCCATCCGGTTGGAACCCGACGCCATCATGGCCAAACTGGTCGGGCAGCGGCGCGGCGGTTATTGCTTCGAACAGAACAGCCTTCTGTCCATGGCGCTGACCGCCATCGGGTTCACGGTCACGCGCCGCGTGGCGCGGGTGCGGATGGGGGGCGATCCTGGTGGGCGCAGCCATCTGATGTTGCTGGTGACCATCAACGGACAGGCCCATATCTGCGATGTCGGGTTCGGCGGGTCGTGCCTGGCCGAACCGCTGCCCCTGATCGAAGGTGAATATGACAGTGCCGGCGACCGCTGGCGCCTGCGCCCGTCCGACTGGTCACCGGGATGGGAGCTGGAGGTCTGGCGCGATGGCGGCTGGTTCGGGCTTTACTGGTTCGGGGACGAAGAGGTTGTGGAATATGACCTGATCTTCGGCAACCACTACACGTCCACTCACCCCGGTTCCCGCTTCGTGCAGAACCGGGTGGCCGCCCGCACTACCCTGACGCAGCGCCATACGCTGTTGAACGGCCTTTACCGACGGCGGCTGTATGGCGAACTGGTGGAGGAGATAGAGATCACGGACGAGGCGGCGTTCCGCCGGCTCCTGGCCGAACGGTTCCTGATCGACCTGCCCGAGGGCGCGGTGCTGAAGCCGGTGGACGGCATCGGGCCATAAAAAAACCGCCCGCATCCGGGAGGATGCAGGCGGTTCCTCGCCCTTATCAGGCCGAAAGGTGTCTTACAGACCCTTGGCGATGCTGTTCAGGCGCAGGCGCAGGGCGTTTAGCTTGATGAAGCCTTCGGCGTCTTTCTGGTTATAGACGCTGTCGGCCTCGAACGTCACATAGTCCAGGCGGTACAGGCTATTGGGGCTCTTGCGGCCCACAACGCGGGCGGCACCCTTGAACAGCTTCAGACGGACGATACCGTTCACCCGCTGTTGGGTGCTGTCGATCAGGGCCTGCAAGGCCTCACGCTCGGGCGAGAACCAGAAGCCGTTATAGATCAGCTTGGCATACCGCGGCATCAGCTCGTCCTTGAGGTGCAGTGCCTCGCGGTCCAGGGTGATGCTCTCAATGCCGCGATGGGCCACCGACAGCAGGGTGCCACCCGGCGTCTCATACACGCCACGGCTCTTCATGCCGACATAGCGGTTTTCCACCAGATCCAGGCGGCCAATGCCATGCTTGCCCGCCAGACGGTTCAGTTCCGTCAGCAGGGCGGCGGGCGTCAGCTTCACGCCATTCACGGCGACGGCGTCGCCCTTTTCATATTCGATCTCGACATATTCCGCCTCGTCCGGCGCCTTCTCGGGCGCGACGGAGCGGGTATACATGTCCTCGTCGGCCTCCACCCACGGGTCTTCCAGGGCTTTGCCTTCGTAGGAAATGTGCAGCAGGTTGGCATCCGTGCTGTATGGGGCCTCACCGCGCTTGTCCTTGGCGATGGGGATCTGGTGCTTCTCAGCGAATTCCAGCAGCTGGGTGCGGCTGTTCAGGTCCCATTCGCGCCAAGGCGCGATCACCGTCACGTCCGGCTTGAGCGCGTAATAGCCCAGTTCGAAGCGGACCTGATCATTGCCCTTGCCGGTGGCGCCATGGGCCACGGCATCGGCGCCGACTTGGCGGGCAATTTCGATCTGGCGCTTGGCGATCAGCGGCCGGGCGATGGAGGTGCCCAGCAGATAAGTGCCTTCATACAGGGTGTTGGCCCGGAACATCGGGAACACGAAATCGCGCACGAACTCTTCACGCAGATCGTCGATGAAGATGTTTTCCGGTTTCACGCCCAGCAGCTCGGCCTTCTTGCGAGCGGGCTCCAGCTCCTCACCCTGGCCGAGATCGGCGGTGAAGGTCACGACCTCGCAAGCATAGGTCTCCTGCAGCCATTTCAGGATCACCGAGGTGTCGAGGCCGCCCGAATAGGCCAGCACGACTTTCTTCACGCCGCTCTTCATGGGTAATATCCGTTGCGCTAACAGGTTGAACCGGGCACGGAAGTTATCGGGGGCGGTCCCGCCTGTCCAGACCATGTAGCCCGCATCCACCGGGGGGCTGGCCGGCAACAGCGGCACGCCCCATATCGGGTGGGGCGCTTGTGACAAATGACGAGGGTGGAAGATGAGCCGTGGCGGGGTTTTGATGATCGCCTTCCTCCTGGCCATGCTGCTGGCGGCGGGGGTCGGCGGCATCATGGCGTGGAACGCGGTGGGCGTGGGCGGTCCGGAACAGGAGATCAGCCTGCATGGATTTATCGCGCTGGGCCTTGGGATTGTCGGATCGCTGGTTGTGGGCGGCGGGTTGATGGCGCTGGTCTTCTTCTCCAGCCGCAGCGGCCATGACCAAGCCGTGCATGAGGACGGCGTACGCCGGATGCCGCCCGACGACACCCCGCTTTGAGCGCTTGTCCACCCGCCCCCACCCCTATCGATGGTGATTACGCCCACGACGGCACTGCGCAAAGTTGCTATGGTTCCGGCGAAAAACCACTGTTTGGCCAAGGCCGGTCCTGATGGCGCTCCTTCTTGCGATTGAAACCGGCAGACGTTCCCCGTTCTTTGCTTATGGCTTTGCCCTGCTGTCTTTCGGGCTGGCCTTGGGCGTGCGCTGGACAACGGACGCGGCCCTGCCGCCGGGCTTTCCGTTCCTGACCTTCTTTCCCGCCGTCATCCTGACCACCTTCTTCGCGGGCCTCTGGCCCGGCATTCTGGTGGCGGTGCTGTCGGCGCTGGCGGCCTGGTATTTCTTCATCCCGCCGGACGGATTCAGGCTGGATGGGCCCAGCGCGCTGGCCCTGGGCTTTTTTATCCTGATCGTCGTCATCGACATCGCCATCATCCATGTGATGAATATCGCGCTGTCGCGGGTGCGGCTGGAACGGGCCCGTGCCAAGAAGGCCGAACAGGAGGCCAGTGACCTCGCCGCCCACCGCGCCGTCTTGTTCGCGGAGTTGCAGCACCGCGTCTCCAACAATATCCAGATCGTGTCGGCCCTGCTGGCGCTGCAAAAGGCCGATGTGACGGATGAGAAGGCGCGGCGCGCCCTCACCGATGCCGCCGCACGGCTGGCCACCATCGGCAAGATCCAGCGCCGCCTGCACGACCCGGAAAACAGCCACGGTAACTTCGCGGGCTTCCTGACAGAACTGGTGGAGGATGTGGTTCGGGCCGGCGCACCCGCCGGCATTGAGGTGGCGGTGGACGCCGCGCCTCTGCCCCTGCCGTCGGAAAAGATCATCCCCGCCGCCCTGGTGGTGGCAGAGCTGGTC
>CALRNG020000099.1:0-10019 GCA_943369495.1 Rhizobium sp. Q54 | reverse complement strand
GTCCCTGGGCAAGACGATAATCTGCACTGCCCAGATAGATGACGGCGCCATCCGCCCCTTCGCCCACGCGCACGTCCAGTTCCAGATCGAAATCCGCGAACCGGTCGGCGGTGACCAGCGGGGTGGTGGCGCCGTCGCGGATGATCAACCCCTGTTCGATGCGCCAGCCGTTGGCCGACAATCCGGACCAGCCCGCCGCATCCTGCCCGTTCCACAGCAGCCGCCAACCCAGGGCAGCGCGTTCAGCACTCAGATGGTTGGCGATGAAATCCTGTTCATCCGTCACATCCAACGGCTTGCGCCTGTAACGGCCAGGATCATCGGTGATGATGCGCAGGTTGCGGAACCGCACCTCCAGCCCGGCATTGGCGGGGTCGGGCCCGATATCATGCACCTGCAAGCCGATGAAGCCGCGCGGCGTCATGTCATCGACCATGACAATGGCGGGCAGGCCGTTCAGCCAGGTGCGCAAACGGGTCCCCACCGCCTCCACCCGCAGATGGTTCCAGTCACCGGATTTGAAGCTGGCCTGGGTCTCCGGGCGGTGGGCCGGTGTGGCGAGCCATAGGCGGCGCTGTTCATCATACAGCCCGCCCGTCCAGCGGCGGGCGGCATGGTCGATCTCCACCTGATAGCCATGAACAACGCCATTGCGGTAGTCGGGCTTGGATTCCGCGCGGATCATGATTCCGGTATTCAGGCGCGGATCGGTCTTCACCTCAAATTCCAGGATGAAATCGCCGAACAGCTCTTCGGTACATAGGAAGCTGTTGGGGGATTTCTCCACCGATGTGCCGACAATCTCCCCCGCCTCCAGCCGGTAGGTGGCGCGACCACCCAGCGGCCGCCAGCCGGGGATGGAACCGTCCTTCGCAGCAGCGGGCGGGATCAGCGACCGCCAGGGCGGCGGGCTGGATGCCCAGGACGGGGCCAGGGGGACGGATGCGGCACCCGCCAGCATCCCCAAGGCCGCACGACGTGTAGGGGTCATCATTGATCCTCCCTGTTTCACTGCCGGGTCATTCTATCGCCCAGCTATATGACAACATTGTCATAGCGGATTGCTCGCCGTGGGAAAAGTCCCTTAGTATCTGCATTATGCAAATGCCTTTGTTTTGCATAATGCAAACTCAATGCCTTCAGATCGCCGCTTCAGTTGCATATTGCATTATAGCGACGGCACTCTGGGGGGTAACCCACCTGGAATCAGAATTGCTTTAGGCTAAGAACGACCGGCCACGGCCGGTTTCGCAAGGCCAAAAGGCCAGGAACCGAGGTTGCTATCCATGTCCCACCTTTTTCGCCTCTGTCTGGCGGTTTTGGCTTTTTTGGGCGCTGTCAGCCCTGCCAATGCTGTCAGCGGCGTTGCGCTCAAGGGAACGGTTGAAACGAACTGCACGGTCCAGGTCAGCCAATCCACCACGGCCAGCATCGATCTTGTCAAAGGCACCAGCAGACTGAACGTCGCGCGGGTGCGGGAGCATTGCAATCTGGGAAATGGGTTCAAGATCAGCATCACGTCGGCGAATGCCGGTTCACTGGTGGATGCGGCGGGCAACAAGGTTCCCTACACCATCAGCTACGACAATTCAGGCGTAAAATCCCTGTCTACTGATGTTGTGCTGAACCGCACGAGCCCTGCCCTCATCGTCACGACCAAGAATTTCACCGTGACCGTCCCGGCAAAGGCCGATGCCATCGCCGGCAGCTATGCCGACACGATCACCATCTCCATTGCCGCCCGCTGACCATTCGGGGAACCTTTGCGCCCCTGCCGCCGTTCTCCCTCCATCAGGCATCGCCATCCTGGAAGGAGAACAAACATGCGCGGCATTCTGCTTTGGGTCGTCGGCATCCCGATCCCCATCATCATCATTCTGTATCTACTGGGTGTGATCTGACCGTCGGACCGGAGCGGCGGCCCGGTCAGGCCGCCACCGTCGTCACGCTCTTGTTCTGCTCCCGCGTCTTCAGGAAGCGCAGAGCCGGGAAATCCTCCTGCGCGCGGTTCAGCTGCCAGCCATTGCGGGCCAGGTACACGAGCGCGCCGTCATGATCCTCCGCCAGATCGGCGCGGCGGCTGTCGATGAAGTTCTTCAGCACGACCGGATCATCGCTTTCCACCCAGCGGGCGGCGTCATAGCCGGCGGTTTCAAACCGGGCCTTCATGCCATATTCCGCCTCAATGCGAGAGGCCAGCACCTCGAACTGCAGCTGTCCGACCACGCCCACCACCCAGTCGGCGCCGACGATGGGCTTGAACACCTGGGACGCGCCCTCCTCCGCGAAATGCTCCAGCGCCTTGCGCAGATGCTTCACCTTCATCGGGTCGTCCAAGCGCACGCGCTGTAACAGTTCGGGCGCGAAGCTGGGCACGCCGGTATAGCGCAGCTCCTCCCCCTCGGTCAGCGTGTCGCCGATGCGCAGGGTGCCATGGTTGGGGATGCCGATAATATCGCCGGGGAACGCATCCTCTGCCAGTTCACGGTCGCGTGCCAGGAACAGCACGGCATTGTTCACGGCCAGGATCTTGCCGCTGCGCATATGCTTCAGCTTGGTTCCGCGCTTGAAATGGCCGGAACAGAGGCGGAAAAAGGCGATACGGTCGCGGTGGTTGGGGTCCATGTTGGCCTGGACCTTGAACACAAAGCCCGTCACCTTGCCCTCGTCCGGTTCCACCATGCGGCCATCGGCCTTCTGATGGCGCGGCGGCGGGGCATATTCGGCCAGACCCAGCAGCAACTCACGCACGCCGAAATTATTGATGGCGGAGCCGAAAAAGACGGGCGTCTGGTGGCCTTCGCGATAGGTTTCCAGATTGAAAGGCGGGCACAGTTCCCGCACCATCGCCACATCCTCGCGCAGCTTGGCGGCCTGATCGGCGGGCAGCATCTCGTCGATCCGGGGATCGTCGATGCCGTTGCATTCCACACCATCGGTCGCCACATCGCCCGACCGGCGATCCATCAGGATCAACCGGTCGCGGATCAGGTCATAACAACCCCGGAAATCCGACCCCGACCCGATGGGCCAGGAGGCGGGCGTCACCTCAAGCTGCAGATCGCGCTCCACCTCGTCCATCAGATCGAACGGGTCGCGGGCGTCGCGGTCCATCTTATTGACGAAGGTGATGATGGGCACGTCACGCATGCGGCAAACTTCGAACAGTTTGCGCGTCTGGGCCTCGATACCCTTGGCCCCGTCGATCACCATGACGGCGCTGTCGACGGCGGTCAGGGTGCGGTACGTATCCTCGGAAAAGTCCTCGTGACCCGGCGTATCGACCAGGTTGAAGGTGCGGCCAGCATAATCGAAATTCATCACCGACGCCGTGACCGAAATCCCGCGCTCCCGCTCCACCTTCATCCAGTCCGACCGGGCGCGCCGCTGTTCGCCCCGCGCCTTCACGGCGCCCGCCATCTGAATGGCCCCGCCGAACAGCAACAGCTTTTCCGTCAACGTCGTCTTACCCGCGTCAGGGTGCGCGATGATGGCAAAGGTACGACGCTTGGCGACTTCTGTTTCGAGGATATTGTCGGGCATGGACGCTTGCTCTTCAATCGGACAGCGGGCGCTGGTGGATTAACGGATACGGACCGAAACTTGAAATGAAAAAGCCCCTCCCCCGGCCAGCGGCGGGAGAGGGGCTTCTCCGGTCAGTGATCAAGCCTGACGGAACGGACGGCGGGTCGAGGCGGCACCGCCCTCGGCGCGGGCTTCACCCTGGCGTTCGCCACGGAATTCGCGGCGCTTTTCACCGCCCTGGCCGGCGTCGCGGAAGTCGGCGCGGCCTTCGCCGCCATGGCCGTGGGGACGGCCTTTGCTGGCGTGGGGCTTGTAGGGGTTGGCCTTGTGCGGGTGCGGGGTGCGGGCTTCGCCGGCGACGGGGCTGGCATCCGGGGTCCAGACGCGCTGCGGACGCTCACCGCCATGCGACTGGCCCTCACCCTGGAAGTCGCGGCGTTCACGACGCTCGCCCTGGAAACCGCCCTCACGGCGCTCCCCCTGCCAGCCGCCCAGACGGTCGCTCTGCGAGCGCTGTTCGCCGCCCTGGTAACCACCCTCACGGCGTTCAGCGCGGAAGCCGCCTTCGGCGCGCTCGCCACCCTGGGCGCCATCACGGCGTTCACCGCCCTGATAGCCACCCTCGCGGCGCTCACCACCCCAGCCGCCTTCGCGACGCTGGCCACCATAGCCGCCCTTGTTGCCATAGGGCTTGCCAGCCTGATTGCTGCGGGCGCCATAGGGCTTGGGTCCGCCGGCACCGGCGGGACGGAACTTGCTGCGCTCCGGCTCGGGCATCGGCTCCAGGCCCGGCAGGGTGGTCTGGATATGCGGCTGGCCCGTATACTGCTCAATCGCGCGGACCAGGTTGCGGTCGTGACGGGTGAACAGGCTGTAGGAGATGCCTGTGGCGCCGGCGCGGCCGGTACGGCCGATCCGGTGCACATAATCTTCCGCGACGCGCGGCAGATCGAAATTGATGACGTGGGACAGGTCGGAAATATCGATGCCGCGGGCGGCAACATCGGTGGCGACCAGCACATTGATGCGGCTGTCGCGTAGCCACTGCACCACGCGGTTACGCTCGCGCTGCTGCATGTCGCCATGCAGCGGCATGGCGCGATGGCCCTGCTCGGACAGGCGGTCGGCCATCACATCGCAATCGGCCTTGGTGGCCATGAAGATGATGCCCTTGCCGAATGCCTCATCCTCCAGCAGGCGGCCCAGCAGCTTGTGCTTGTGGTCCAGCCCGTCGGCGCGCAGCCAGCGCTGCTCGATCGAGGTGTTGGTGACGGCCTTGCCGGCCACATCAACCCGCACCGGGTTCTTGGTCAGGCTGGCGGCCAGCTTTTCAGCGGTACGGTCCAGCGTGGCGGTGAACAGCAGGGTCTGACGCTCGGCCGGGCAGGCGCCGGCAATCTGCTCAACCGCGTCGCGGAAGCCCATGTCCAGCATGCGGTCGGCCTCGTCCAGCACCAGCATCTCGATGCAGGACAGATCGACCTTGCCATTCTCCAGATGATCGATCAGGCGGCCCGGCGTGGCGACGATCAGATCGGCGCGGCGGCGCAGCATCTCAATCTGAGCGCGGTAGGGCATGCCGCCCAGCACGGTGCCCGTCTGGATACGGCCGAACTTGGACAGCAGGCGAACCTGCTCCAGCACCTGGCTGGCCAGTTCACGGGTCGGCGTCAGCACCAGGACGCGCGGGCCCCAGGAACCGGCCTGACGCTCCGAGGCGGCGATGCGGGCCAGGGCGGGCAGCACGAAGGCCGCCGTCTTGCCGGTGCCGGTATTGGCGGACGCCACGACATCCTGGCCTTCCAGCGCGGCCGGGATGGCCTGGGCCTGGATCGGGGTCGGGGTGACATAGCCCAGTTCGGCAACAGCCTGCATCAGCGAAGCGGGAAGGGCGAGATCGGAAAAGGTGATGGTCAAGGAACGAGCTTTCTTCGGACAAAGCCAAACGCTCCGCACCGCCGGCCCTAAGACGGGTCCGGACGCGGCTGGAGCGCAAGGGATGCCAGACGGCGGGATGGTCCCGGCGCTGGCGGTTGCGCTTCAGAGCGGCTTCGACTGGTTCGGAAAGCGAAGGGCGGCACCATCAGGGGACGATGGGCAGCGACACGACCCGACTCTCATCATTCGGGGCGTATCTTGATGGTGGCATGATTGGCCACCGGGGGCCCCACAGCCACTCGGTTACAGGCCGGAACATGCCGGAAACCATCCTGCCGCACCAGCGAAATCGCCGCCGCCCCTCCACAAGGCTGGGCAGCGCAGAGCGCAGGGCGGCTACAGAGGCGAAACATTGCACGAACCGAACTTTCCCCGCTTGAGCGCAGATGCAAAGCATCGTAAGTTACATTCAGCTTTTTACTTGACTTTTCTGGGAGGTTGCGTGTTTGCAACGAAATTGATCCCCGTCGCAGCCTGTGCGCTATTGCTGGCCGGGCCAGTACAAGCCGCAACAAGCTGGCAGGAAGCCAACAAGGCTTCTGTGGCGTTGATGGTGGAGGGCAAGTTGCAGCCGGCCTTCGACTTGGCTTGGCAGGCCGCGGAACTGTATGAGAAGGCCCCCAACTACAAGGCCAGCAACCATGAACGGCTGCTGCTGAATGCAGCCGACATTTTCCTGCAGATCCAGAACCCCTCCAAGACGCCCGAGATCCTGCAAAAGGCGCTCACGGCCATCGGTCGGCATGTGGCCGATGGGGCCCCGGAAACCATCGCGCTCAACGAGCAGCTGGCCAAGTCCTACCTGGCCCTGGGCGACAAGGCCAAGGCCAAGCTGATCTATGAGCGTGTCGCCATGCTCTATGAAAAGAACTATGGCGCCGACAGCGTGGGCAGCGTGAATGCGCAGCTGGAACTGGTCCGTACCGCCAAGGCCGCCCGTGATGCCGCCACGGCCCAGCGTTACCTGGACCGCATCGACGGTCTGACCAAGGGCCTTCCTGCCGATCACCCGATCCGTTTGCAGGTGGAGTTCGAGCAGGCCATGGGCGCCATCGACGCCGGTCGCGACAGCGCCGCCCGGGGCCAGCTGCGTTCCATCGTGAAGCAGGCGCGCGAATCGGAAAGTGTTGCCATGCGCAGTCTAACCCGCGACACCTATGGCATGCTGGCCTTCATCGCCCACCGCGAGGGCGATCCAGAAACGGAAGACCGAATGGTCGAGGCGACGCGCGGCCTGCCCGCACATGCCGGTGGCCCGCAACCCCTGTTCCGGTCCGCGCCAAAGATTATCGAAGACGGCCTGACGGGGTCCGCCACGATGGAGCTGCGCGTCTCCACCGCCGACGGCAAGGTCAAGGAAGTCCGCATCCTGGAAAGCTCCGGCAATCCGAAATATGCGTCGGTGATGAGCAAATCCATTCTGAACTGGCGGTTCCAGCCCACGGCAACAAAAGGGGCGGCCGGGTCACTGGTCACCGTGCGGCAGAGCGTCAGCAACGCCGCCAGCTGATCCGCAGGCACACCATAAGATTGCATGTTATTGCAATCACGCAATCTCCTGCGTTGAAAGCCCTCCCCCCGGAAAGATATCGTGCAGCCCATGATATCTTTCCGGGAGTTTCCATGCGTGTTGCCGGTCTGGCGGTCTGTGCCCTGCTGCTGTCGCCCCTGCCGGCATCAGCCATGACCTGGCAGGAGGCAAACAAGGCCTCCGTCGCCATGATGAACGAGGGCAAGCTGACAGAGGCCTTTGATCTGGCCTAGCAGGCGGCGGAACTTTACGAACAATCGCCGACCTATAAGCCGACCAGCCATGAACGGCTGCTCCTGAACGCCATCGACATTTTTCTGCGCACGGGCAAGGATCGCGCGGCCCCCAGCACCATCCGCAAGGCCATCGTGGCGCTCAAACGCCATGTCGGGACGGAGGATGGAACCCTGATCGCCGTGCATGAGCAATTGTCGCTGGCGCTGATCAATGCCGGCGATTTCGAGGCGGCGCGCGACGCGCAGGATCAGGCCATCAATCTGTACGCCAAGAATTTCGGCGTGGAGTCGGTCGGCCATGTCAACGCTCTGCTAACCCAGGCACGGCAGTTGAAGGGCGCCATGGATATCGTCGATATCCGCAAATACCTGGACCGCGCGTCAGCGGTGGCGCAGGCCGTACCGGCCAACCATGTCGTCCGCCTGATGGTGGATTACGAACATGCCCTGCTGACCATGGAAACCGGTCGCAAGGATGAGGCGGAGCCTCTGTTCATCTCTGTCGTCGACCGGGGTACCGGCCAGGATGACGCGGCGGTCAAGGCCGTGCTGCGCCCCACCTATGGCATGCTGGCCTATATGGCGTTCAAGCGTGGCGACCACACGACGGAAGATAAATGGGTGGAGGCGACACGCGGCCTGCCCGCACCGCCAGGTGAGGTGAAGCCGCTGTTCCGGGAAGTGCCCGACACACCGGACAGCCGCATCTCCGTGTCCGGCCAGGTGACCATTGAGTTCATGGTATCCACGGCTGACGGGCGGGTGAAGGAAACCAGTATTCAGCAGAAATCGGGCAACCCGCAATATGCCATCTCGGTAGAAAAGGCCGCCCGGACATGGCGTTACCAGCCGACGGTACCGGTCGGCGACCCCGGCACCCTGATCCGACAGGTGCAGACATTCGGCTATCAGTATGAAAATGAAGAGGCAGAGATCGGGTCGCGGTTCAAGCGCCGGAACTGACCGACAACGAAGCGATGCCCCCTCCGCCCCTATGCTCAGTCCCCGGCCTCCCGAACCGGCGGCACCGGTGCCACGCCCCAGATCTCGCTGGCATATTCCATGATGGTGCGGTCGGAGGAGAACCAGCCCATGCTGGCCGTGTTCAGGATGGCCTTGGCCGTCCACTCCGCCTTGTCGCGGTAAAGCGCGCGGGCCGCGGCATGGGCGTTGCGGTAATCCTCAAAGTCGGCCGTGACCAGGAAATGGTCGCCATGCATCAGCGCATCGACGATGGGGCGGAAACGGCCGGGATCATCGGGGCTGAAGGCGCCGCCGGCGATCATGTCCAGCGCGCGTTTCAGGTGTGGGTTGGCGCCCACCACGGCGCGCGGATCGAATGCCCCATTCTGCCGAAGATCCTGCACCTCCGACGCCGTCAGGCCGAAGATGAAGATATTGTCGGCGCCGACATGGTCGCGGATTTCGACATTGGCCCCGTCCAGGGTGCCAATGGTCAGCGCGCCATTCAGCGCCAGCTTCATATTGCCGGTGCCTGACGCTTCCATCCCCGCCGTTGAAATCTGTTCCGACAGATCGGCGGCGGGCATGATGATTTCCGCCTGGCTGACATTATAATTGGGCAGCATCACCAGTTTCAGCCGCCCGCGCACCAGCGGGTCATTATTGATGACCTTGGCAATGTCATTGGCCAGTTTGATGATCAGCTTGGCCTGATGATAGGCGGGCGCCGCCTTGCCGGCCAGGATCTTGGTGACGGGTGTGAAGTCCCGGTTGGGGTTGTCACGGATTTCATTATAGAGCGCCACCGTTTGCAAAAGGTTCAGCAACTGGCGCTTATACTCATGGATACGCTTCACCTGCACGTCGAACAGGCTGTCGACATCGACATCAATGCGCAGGTGCCGGGCGATATAGGCGGCCAGACGCTTCTTATTCTGGCGCTTGGCGCGGCGGAACTCCTCGCGGAACACCTCATCCCCTGCCCTGTCCTTCAGGACCGCCAACTGCATCAAATCGGTGATCCAGCCATCGCCGATACGGCTGCTGATCAGACGCGACAGGGCCGGGTTGGCCTGATGCAGCCAGCGGCGGGGCGTGATGCCATTGGTCTTGTTGATGATGCGATCGGGGAACAGGCGGTGATAGTCGGCGAAAACCGTCTGCTTCATCAGGTCGGTATGCAGCGCGGAGACGCCATTGACCTTATGGCTGCCCAGGAAGGCCAAGCCGCCCATGCGCACGCGCCGTTCGCCATTTTCCTCAATCAAGGACAGGCGCCGGATCGTATCGGTATCGCAACGAGACCAAACCCCCTCCAGGAACTTGGCATTGATATCATAGATGATCTGCATATGCCGGGGCAGCACATGCTCCATCATACCGACCGGCCAGCTTTCCAGCGCTTCGGGCAGCAGCGTGTGGTTGGTGTAGCTGAAGGTGCGGCGGGTAATGTCCCAGGCCTTGTCCCAGTCCAGCCCATGCACATCGATCAGGATACGCATCAGTTCGGCGATGCCAATGGCCGGATGCGTGTCATTCAGCTGAATGGCCGCCTTTTCCGGCAACGCATCGAAATCCTTATGATGCTGCATATAGCGGCGCAGGATGTCCTGGATCGACGCGCTGGTGAAGAAATATTCCTGTTTGAAACGCAGCTCGCGCCCCACCGCCGTGGCATCGTTGGGGTAAAGCACGCGCGACAGGTTCTCCGACAGGACCTTGCCTTCCACCGCCTTCAGGTAATCGCCGTCATTGAAATGATGGAAGTTGAAATCGCTGGTCGCGCGGGCCGACCAGAGGCGCAAGGTGTTGATCGTTTCGCCACC